>JAJXWE010000364.1 GCA_021781775.1 Pseudomonadota bacterium
CAGACCTTTGCCGGACACATCTGGCTGCTCGGCGCGACCGTCGATGCACAGACCAGCCTCGGCGAGGTGCGCATCGCGCTGCAACCCAATCCCGCGCTGCGTCCCGGTGCGTTCGCACGCGCCGTGATCATTGAGAGCCATGCCGAGCGCCCGGTGGTGCCGCAGACCGCGGTCATGACCGACTCGGCCGGCTCGTATGTGTTCGTCGTCGATCGCCACGACGTTGCGGTCCGGCGACCCGTGCGGCTCGGCGGAGTCATCGCTTCGGGCGTCGTCATCGACGGCGGCCTGAGCGGACGGGAGCGGGTGGTGACCCTCGCCGGCGGGTTCCTCCAGAACGGCGAATCGGTCCGCGTCGCGCCGACGCGGAGGCGAACGTGAAACGCCTGTCGGCCTGGGCGATCCGCCACCCGCTGCCGCCGATCGTACTGTTCGTGGTGCTGCTGTTCGTCGGCGTCACCTCCTTCGTGCGCTTGCCGGTGACGCTGAACCCCCACCTGTCCTACCCGATCGTCGCGGTGACCATCACCGAGCCGGGCGCAGCTCCGGAGGAAGTGCAGACCCAGATCGTGCGCCGGATCGAGGCCGCGGTGGCCGGCATCGGCAATATCCGCCACATCCTCTCCAAGGCGTACCAGGGGGGGGAGGAGACCGATGTCGAATTCCAGATCGGGACACCCATCGACCGCGCCGTCACAGAGGTGCGCGACGCGGTGACCCAGGTCCAGGCCGACCTGCCCACCGACATCCTGCCGCCGGTGGTGCAGCGGGTCAAAGTCGATGGCGGGCCGATCGTGTACTACGCGGTCAGCTCGACCCGCATGAGCGACCGGGCCATCTCCTGGTTCATCGACAACACCATCACCAAAACGCTGCTCACGGTCCCCGGCGTGGCGCAGGTCTCGCGCTTCGGCGGCGTCGATCGCGAAATCCGCGTCGAACTCGACCCGCAGCGCATGCAGGCGCTCGGCATCACCGCCGCGCAGGTGAACCAGCAGCTCACCAACCTCAACATCGACCTGCCGGGCGGGCGGGCCGACCTCGGCGACGGCGAGCAGACGATTCGCGTGCTCGGCGGCGCGCAGACCGCCTGGCAGCTCGCGCAGACGCAGATCGCCCTGTCCGGCGGGCGCTTCGTGCGCCTCGGCAGCATCGCCACGGTGCGCGATGGCGCCGCCGAGGTGCGCAGCGTGGAGATGTTCGACGGGCAACCGGCGATCTCCTTCGCGGTGCAGCGCTCGCGCAATACCTCGGACGTCACAGTGCTCAAGGGCGTGCAGCAGGCGCTCGCCACCATCCGCAAGGCACACCCCGACATCAATATCCACAGCATCTTCACGTCGGTCACCTACACCAAGCAGATGTATCACTCGGCGCTCGAGGCGCTGATCGAAGGGTCGATCCTCTCAGTGCTGGTCGTCTGGCTGTTCCTGCGCGACACACGCGCCACGCTCGTCTCGGCGCTTGCGATCCCGCTGTCGGCCATTCCGACGTTTGCCGTCATGGACTGGCTGGGCTTCACGCTCAACCAGGTCAGTCTGCTCGCGCTCTCGCTGGTCTCCGGCGTTCTGGTCGACGACGCCATCGTCGAAATCGAGAACATCGTGCGTCACAAGCACATGGGCAAGAGCGCCTTCCAGGCGGCGATCGACGCAGCCGACCAGATCGCCCTTGCCGTGGTCGCCACTTCGTGCACCATCATCGCGGTATTCGTGCCCGTGAGCTTCATGGGCGGGATCATCGGCCAGTACTTCAAGCAGTTCGGCCTGACGGTCGCCGCCGCCGTGTTTTTCTCGCTGCTGGTGGCGCGGCTGCTGACCCCGGTCATCGCCGCCTACACCCTCAAGTCCGACCCGGCGCCCGAGCCCGTCGACGGGCCGATCATGGCCTGGTACCTGCGCGTGCTGCAGTGGTGCGTGCGCCACCGTTGGAAGACCATGTTGTTCGGCGTCGCATTCTTCGCCGCCTCGATCGTCGGACTGGCACTGATTCCGAAAACCTTCGTGCAGAGCTCTGACAGCGGCAACGCCTCGCTGGCGATCGAACTGCCACCGGGCGTGCAACTCGGTGACACGGAAAAAGTGGCAAATGAGGCCTATCGCATCATTGCCCAGCAACCCGACGTGACCTCCGTCGACGAGTCGGTCGGTGGCAACGGCACTGTGCGCAGCGCGAACCTGTACATCACGCTGGTACCACGCAGCCAGCGCTCGCTGAGTCAGAACCAGTGGCAGGAGCGGATGATGAAGCAGTTGCGCACTATTCCGAATGCGCAGATCTACTTCCAGAATTTCGAGGGCGACAGCGACGGACACGACATCACGATCGACTTGACTGGTGACAATCTAGCGCTCCTCGAGCACACTGCCCACAAGGTCATGAGCCAGATGGCCGCACTGCCGGATCTGCGCGACGTGAGCTCGGCGGACGGCCTGCCGCGCCCGGAAATCCGTATCCGGCCGCGGTTCGCTCTGGCCGCCCGGCTCGGCGTGACGGTCGCCGACATCAGCCAGACCATCCGCATCGCCACGCTCGGGGATCTGCTGCAGAACGATGCCAAGTTCACTCTGCCGGACCGGCAGGTGCCGATCCTGGTCAACCTCAAGCGATCGGCGCGCAGTGATCTGACCACGCTGGAGAACCTGCCCGTGCCGACCTCGCGCGGCGGATCGGTGCCGCTGAACGCGGTGGCCGACTTCGGCTTTGGGCAAGGTCCGACCGAGATCCACAGCCGCGATCAACGACTGCGCATCGCGATCGATGCCGACCTCAACGGCGTGCAGCTGGGCACCGCCATGAAGCAGATCCATGCCCTACCGGCACTGCGCCACCTACCCCCCGGGGTGCACCTGGCCGAGACCGGTAGCGCGCGGCTGATGTCGGAGCTGTTCACCGACTTCCTCATTGCGATGGGCACCGGGATATTGATGGTGTTCGCGGTGCTCGTGCTGCTGTTTGCGCGGGTGCTGCAGCCAATCACCATTCTCTCGGCGCTGCCGCTATCGATCGGTGGAGCGGTGGCGGCGCTGTTCATCACGGACAAACCGCTGTCCCTCGGGGTGATGATCGGCTTCCTGATGCTGATGGGCATCGTGGCCAAGAACTCCATCCTGCTCGTGGACTTCGCAATCGAGGAGATGCGCGCCGGGAAGGATCGGCTCACCGCGCTGCTCGAGGCGGGCCACAAGCGGGCCCGTCCCATCGTCATGACCACGGTGGCCATGGTCGCGGCACTGCTTCAGGTG
>JAJXWE010000365.1 GCA_021781775.1 Pseudomonadota bacterium
CATCATGGCCGTCGAGAGCGCGACGCGCTTCCGCCGGCCGATCTACGCCGGCAACGCACTGCTCACCGTCGAAGTCACCGCTGGCACCAAGGTGGTCGGCACCGTGCGCACCGCGTCCTACCAGCCGGCTCCTGGCGGGGGCAATGCCGCCGTGGAGAAGGTCGTTTCGAACGTGGAGCTGCCGACCCACACCCGCTTCGTCTCGGTGTCGGCCGCCAAGAGTGACCGGCCGGACCTGCAGACCGCCGCCAAGGTGGTCTCCGGCGGACGGGCGCTCGGCAGCGCCGAGGGATTCAAGATCCTCTACCAGCTGGCCGACAAGATCGGAGCGGCCGTGGGTGCGTCGCGCGCTGCGGTGGATGCCGGCTATGCCCCGAACGAGCTGCAGGTGGGACAGACCGGCAAGATCATCGCGCCGGAGCTGTACATGGCGATCGGCATCTCCGGGGCCATCCAGCACCTGACCGGCATCAAGGACGCACGCACCATCGTGGCGATCAACAAGGACAGCGAAGCGCCGATCTTCGAGGTCGCCGACATCGGCCTGGTCGGGGATCTCTTCCAGGTGGTCCCGGAGATCGAAAAGCTGCTCGCGGTCTGATCGGACCGGCGCCCTGCAGCGAGGCTGCGGGCACGCTGTTTCCGGCTCAGCGGTGCCGCAGACGCAGGCTCTGCCAGGAGCCGTCGGTCGTCCAACCGCCGTCGACCGCCAACGCCTGACCGTTGACGAAGCCGCTCGCCTCAGGGTCGGCCAGAAAGGCTACCGCGTTCGCGATGTCCGCGGGTGCGGCAAAGCGGCCCATGGGCACACGCTCGGTGATGTCCGCATCCGAATAGCTGCCACCCGCCTGGTCAGCGACATCCATTTCGGTCTTCACCCACCCCGGACACACGGCATTGCAGCGCACACCCTCGCCGCCCCACTCGACCGCCAGGGTGCGCGTCAAGCCGATCAGACCATGCTTGGACGCGTTGTACGCGACCCGATCGGCGATGCCGATCACTCCCGCAATGGATGCGATGTTGACTATGCTGCCACTGCGTTGGGCAAGCATGATCGAGCCGGCCGCGCGCGCGGCGATGAATGCGCCGACGAGGTTGATCTCCAGCACGCGGCGGAACTGCTCGGCCGAGGTGTCCTCGGCCGGCTGGATGCAACTCACCCCGGCGTTGTTCACCAGCACGTCCAGCCGCCCCCAGCGCGACCGCACCTGCGCGACGCCGGCCTGCATCAGCGCCTCGTCGGCGACATCCCCGATGATCTCGATCGCATCGCACCCGGCGCCGCGCAGCGCGGCCCACGCATCGGTGGGAGCGCGCACGTCGTTCAGCGCAAGTGCGTAGCCGCGCGCGGCGAGCGTTTCCGCGATGCAGCGCCCGATGCCCTGCGCCGCGCCGGTGATCAAAGCCACTCGTCTGGATGCCACGATCGCTCCGTCTGTTGGGACAGGCGCGGATTATACGGGCGCGCAGCCTGTTTTGGGCTTGAACCCTCGGCAGCCGACGACGCTCAGCAGCGCCCCCGCCGCTCCGCGCTGCCGGGATGCGGAAAGTGATCGCTCTCGTCCTCACCCGGACGCGGCGTGAGGCAGGCGAAATCCTTCTCCAGCACGACCTCCAACGTGCCCGCCGTGAGCGCCGCAGTGGCGCTCAGGGTGACCTGCTCCGTTGTGCACCACTGCGCCACCAGGGGCGCAGGCACTCGAACCTCTATGATGTTCTTTTTATATGTTATTGATATTTCTTGCATTTCATCGTCCGATTTCACCCGATAGAGCAATGCCGTTCCGCCCGGAAACTCCGTGCAGTCCTGCACCTGACCGGACTCGCCGAGCGCACCGACCTCGCCCTGCGTCAGTCGCAATCGCACCGTATTGCCCTTGATTCTCAATTTCATGGCGTGCTTTCCGGCAACCGCGCAGTGGCGAGCAATCGCCGCGCCAGCAGCCAATGCGGTCGATCGATCATCTGCCCATCGAGTACCGTGACCCCGGCACCGCCGGCTGCCTCGAAGGCGGCGATCACGCGGCGAGCCCATTCGAGCTCCTGCGCGCTCGGGGTAAACACTTCGTTGATGACGTCCACCTGATCGGGATGGATCGCGAGCTTGCCGGCAAACCCATCCTCACGCGAGCGCTCGGCGTCGCGACGCAGACCCTGTGCATCGCGCACGTCGACAAACACTCCATCGATGGGCTGGATGCCGAGCGCCGCGGCGGTGAGCAGGCAGGTGGTCCGGGCATGCTCGAATGTCGGGCGCAGCGCGCCGCCGGGATCGCGTTTGACCCGCGCACCGAGTGCCGCGGAGAGATCCTCCATGCCCCACGTGAGTCCGGCGAGTCGCCGCGCCGAGGCGCGATGCACGGCGGCCGCCTGTGGATAGGATGGCAGTGCCAGCAGTCCGGCGGGCGTCTCGGTCCCGATCACCAGCAGCGAGGTGGTGCCGACCGCGATCCCGTGGCCGGCCTCGATCGCCTCGAGCGTCAAGGCGATGCGCTCAATGTCGGGGTAACCGTCCACCTTGGGCAGCACCAAGCCCGCAGGCCGTCCGGCGATGACGGCGGTGACGTCCTCGTACAGCCTCCCGCCGGACAGCGAATTGACGCGCACCCAGATTTGCAAGCGTGCCCCAGCCGCGTGCGCCTGCAGGAACTCGAGCACCTGGGCGCGCGCCACGGGCAGCCGCTCGGGCGACACCGAATCCTCCAGGTCGAGAATCAGCGCATCGGCGCCGCACTCGAGAGCCTTGGCGAGCTTGCGCTCGCTGTCGCCGGGCACGAACAGCAGAGAACGCAGTGGCGCGCCGTTCATGCCGGCCTCTTCAGCATCAACGCCGCACGGCGGCACGAGGCAACCTCCTCGTCGCGCTGATTGTAGGCGCGGTGATCGAACACCACGATGCCCGAATCCGGCCGCGAGCGGCTCTCGCGGACCGAGTGTACGCTGGTGACCGCCCGCAGGGTGTCCCCGACCCGCACCGGACGGGGAAATTTCACCTCTTCCCAGCCGAGATTGCCGATGGTGGTGCCGTAGGTGGTGTCGTACACCGACAGCCCGACCAGCAGTCCCAGCGTAAACACGCTGTTGACGATGCGCTCGCCGAATGGCGTCTCGCGGCAGTACTCGGCATCCAGGTGGATCGCCGCTGGATTCATGGTGAGCGCGCTGAACAGCAGGTTGTCGGTCTCGGTGACCGTGCGGCGGACGCGGTGCTCGAACCGCTGGCCGCGGGTGAACTCCTC
>JAJXWE010000366.1 GCA_021781775.1 Pseudomonadota bacterium
ACGGTCTGCAGCGCGTGGCGTACGTGGACATCGATGCGCATCACGGCGATGGGGTGTTCTACGCCTTCGAGGACGATCCGCTTCTGGCTTTTGCGGATCTTCACGAAGACGGCCGATTTCTCTATCCAGGAACCGGTGATCGCAGCGAGACCGGACGTGGAGCGGCGGTTGGCACGAAGTTGAACATCCCGATGCCCCCAGGGGCCACCGATGAGCAGTTCCGGCGAGCCTTCGAGGAAGTGGAGAGCTACCTCGAGGCACAGCGCCCGGAGCTGATTCTGCTGCAGTGCGGCGCGGATTCGCTGGCCGGCGACCCGATCACGCATCTGGCGTACACGGAGGCCGCGCATGCGCATGCGGCGGCGCGGCTGCGGGTCCTGGCCGAGCGGCACTGCGGGGGGCGGCTGCTGGCGATGGGTGGCGGCGGTTACAACCGGCAGAACCTAGCGCGGGCCTGGACGCGTGTCGTCGAGGCCATGAGCTGATTGGCGGGTGCGGTCACCGGCGCGCTATGGTCCGATCGCTTCGGCCGGGCGTGCAGCGACGCAGCGCGCCGAAGCACTCAGCAGGACGGTGAGCAGGAAATTGGCGCACAGCCCGAGAAACCCGGCGTTCCAGCCGTGGTAGGGGTCACGATGGGTGAGCATCAGGAACGAGGAGAGCCCGATGCCCGCGATCATCCCGATGAACACGGCCGAGCCACGTGCACGCGGCCAGCACAGTCCGAGGAGCACGCCGGGGAAGAACTGCACGACACCGGCATAGCCGACGAGCAGCAGCGAGACCAGACTCGACGGCTCGCGGATCGCCAGATACAGGCTGCCGGCCCCCATGGCGAGGACCATGGCGCGGGCCAGATTGCGCACCTGCTCGTCGCTCATCCCTGGCGCCACCACCGCGCGGAACAGATTCTTCGCGAACAGACTCGAGGCGGTCAGGATCAGGATCGCCGCCGGCACGATGGCCGCGAGCGCCCCGGCGCCGCCGACCAGCCCGAGGAACCATGGCGGGAAGGTCTGGCGCACGATGGACAGCAGGGCCAGATCGCCGTCCTTGAGGTGCGGAATCACCAGCAGCGCCGTGTAGCCGGCAAAGAACATCAGCAGAATCACCAGGATGTATAACGGCATGACGATGTAATTGCGCCGCAACGCATCTGCGCTGCGCGCCGTGAACGTGGCGCCGAACAGGTGTGGCCACATCAGCATTCCGAGCGCGCTCATCAGCACGGTCGAGACATACCAGGCATGTCCGAGGTTGTGCGAGTCACCCGGCAAGGTCAGGTGCTGCGGGTGCGTGTGGATGAGCGCGGTGAACATCGCGCCGATGCCGCCGAAATGCGCGAGCGGTACTCCGATGCCGATGACCAGCGCGCACAGCAGCATCAGGGCGTCTTTCAGTACGCTCACGGAAGCCACGGCGCGCACGCCATTGACGAACACGAAGGCGACGAGCAGTACCACCGCGACGGTCATTGCCGCGGAGCTGCTGACGGCGCCGAAGCTCGTCATTGACGCGATGATGCCCAGACCAACCACCTGCAGCTGCAGGTAAGGCACGAGGGAGGCGATTCCCACGACGCAGACGAAGGCCGCAAGCCAGCGGCTGCCGTAGCGCTGGGCGAAGAAATCCGATTGCGTCAGCATCCCGGATTGCTTGCCGGCCGCCCAGATCCGTGGAGCGAGAAAGAAGCCGACCACTGCCCCGAGCGTGTTGTAGGCGAGCGCGTACAGCGCCGGGCCGCCACGCGAGTAAGTCCAGCCGCTGACGCCGAGGAACGTGAAGGTGGTGAAGATCTCTCCGGCCATCAGCAGAAACACCACAAGCGCGCCGAACCCACGTGCCCCGATGAGCCACTGCTCCAGGTCCATCCGGCGCCGGTGTGCGGCGAGGAATCCCACGCGGGCTCCCACGGCGACGACGAGCGTCATCACCGAGAGGCTGACGAGCGCCGGACTCACAATGGCCTATCGCTTTGCTCGCCGCGCCGGGTCTTTCCGAGGCGGTAGGCGAGGGCAAGGCAGGCGACGGTGAGCACCTCCCAGGCGCCGAGCCAGAACAGATTGAACGGCAGTCCCAGCACCCGGGGATCGATTCGGTCCCACAGCGGAATCGAGAAGCACATCGTCGCAAAGGGAATCAAAGCCAGGATGGGCACGGCGAGCGAGTGCCGCCGCCGTGGCGCGCCCGGGTCGGTCCGGGCGATCACCGCGGGGCGAGCGGAAGCTCGCGGTGGCACTGTTTCAGTCACTTCATGCCTCACTCAGCGGCGCGGGCGCGGTGTGCTGCGGGGACCCGAGGTCCCCACCGGTGCAGTATGGCGTTCCCGCAACCGTCCGACAATCATGAGCGGAGTGGCGGCGAGCCGAAGCGGGCGCGGATGCTCGCGATCGCGTCGGTTCGAGTCATTGGCGCAGTGTCCCTGTGCAGTGTATGTCATGACGTTGTATTGGGACACGAAGCACGTCCGAGGCCTGTTGGAAGCAGTGTCTTGAGCGTTGATTCTTCGCATCGGCGGGGTGTAAATGCACCCATGGCCGAGGTGTGCGCCTGCGAGCGGGCCTGCCGCATGCGCTGCCACCCGAGCACGCGGCCGCGAAGCGTGCTCGGCGCCTCTTCGGTGCCTCGCGCTTGGTGTGGAGCGGGGGCGTTGCGGCGGTGCACGGAGGCTACAGGGTCAAGAAGAAGGCAGGCTGGGTTGCCCCGGTCCGCATCGACTCGCAGGCCGTGAGCGTGATGCGCGGGGTGCCGCGGGCAGAGTGATCGGGGGAAGGGCGGGTGCGTCTTAGCCTCGGTGCGCGGCCGGTCGCCGGCACATCCTGACTGTGCATTCATTCAATAGAGCGGTCCACCCATCTGCCGGCGCGCGCGCACCTAGCGAGGATGGATCGCGTCCATTCGAGCAAGTGCCGCATTCGTGACGCCCGACGCCCGTGGCCAGAACCGCAAGCTCTGCGCCGCCCGCAAGAGCCGGGTGTCCGAGCGGCAGCGCTCACACCATCGTCCCCGGCCACGTGGGTTCAGGCCCTCTTGATTCATTGACCATCCAATGATATTTTAAATTCATTGATCGTCCAATGATAAGTTCAGGCGAACGGGAGCGCCACGATGCCGAAACTCGGAATGCGCGCGGTGCGGCGCAGCCAGCTGGTCAATGCGACCGTCGAGCTCATCAAGGAGCATGGCATCGCCGGGACCAGCGTCTCGGAGATCAGCGCCAAGGCCGGTCTCGCCACCGGGA
>JAJXWE010000367.1 GCA_021781775.1 Pseudomonadota bacterium
GACACCCATCGGCTCATCTGCTTCACGACGGCCACCTCGCTCGAGTACTTCCTCAGCTCTCCGTGGACGTACCTGGCGCAAGCAGAGAAGCGCTGGCGCCGCTTGAAAGGTCAGCTCGGCACCCCGCGGTGAGAGGCGATCCCGGCGGACGGGATGTTCGCTGGGCGGAGTGGGTCACTTGCGCGAGCGGTCACCGGCTCCGCGCCGTGCCGGCCGCACCCGCTACGCGAAGTTTCGCCGACGCGGTGGCCCGGTGAGCGTGCGCTTCAAGCTTGATCAGCGCGCCCCAGGGTGAACCGCGAACCGGATCAACGGCCCGTCCGGGCTAAGCCCACTCGCGCGCTGTGGGGAACAGTGCGAAGCGTGGGCACGGCCGGACGCTAATTTGTCATCTGATGCGTGATGCGATAGCATCACTGCATGCGTACCACCCTCGATATCGCGGACGATGTCCTTCAGGCGGCCAAAGAGCGGGCACGATATGAGAAGAAGACGGTGGGGCAGATGATCTCGGAGCTTGCGCGGCGAGCGTTGACGAGTCAGCCGCAAGGAGGTGCGGTGGGGGAGCCGAAGCCAGTCTACGGCGTACGACCATTCGCCCCACGAGGCCACTTGGTCACCCATAAGCTGATCGACAAGCTTCGCGACGAGGATGCGTATTAGCCAACTCATGCGAGTTCGGCTTGTCACCGGCGGCTGACCGACGGGTAAAACAGCGGTTCGTCACGGAGAGATCAGTGCGCGCTCTGCTTGATGTCAACGTCCTGATTGCGCTCTTTGATCCTGATCATGTTTCGCATCAGATCGCGATGGCGTGGTTTGCGAGGCATGCAAAGGAAGGTTGGGCATCGTGTCCGTTGACTCAAAATGGTTGCGTTCGGATCATGTCGAGCCCGTCATATCCGAATGTGCAGCCTGTTGAGACGCTCGTCAGGCGCCTGGGAGAGGCTTGCGCAGAGCCCATTCACGAGTTCTGGGTCGATGAGGTGAGTCTTCTCGATTCCATGCAATTCGATGCAACACGCATTCACGGTCCGCGGCAAATTACAGATGCGTACCTGCTTGCCCTGGCTGTTCGGCACAACAGTCGATTTGTCACATTCGATGCTGGGATTCCGCTACAGGCCGTTCGAAGGGCGACTGTGAAGAACCTTCTGGTGCTCAATTCTGACGTCTGAGCCCGTGTTTTGCGCTGACGCAGTGTGTCTTGACGCGGCGCGTGCTTGTAGCTGCGTTCACGATGACGCTCTTGAGTTCGACCTTGATCGGTCTAAAGGATCCTTGCGAATGACCGCGCCCCAATAGGGATACCGGATAGCCGCGCCTGCGGCTCGTCAGCGAGCGATGCATGATCGCTAGACCGGAAAGACAGCAGATACGGGTCCTCTGCGGCTCTCCACGGCCGATTCTGTTGAGAGCCGCCTTGTTTGCACGCAAGGTGAGTTCTGCGGCCACGGCTCCATCGCGGATCGAGGGCAGGGAATTGAGCCTTGGCGCCCGATGCAGCTCCTTCATGAGGTGCCGTGCAACGCTTCGTAAATATGAGAAAAAACAAAGCACTATCTCATTTATTACGCAATAATAACGTGGCCGCGCGCGTCGGCGCGCTGATGCGTGACAGCTTCGACATCGGCTTCATCGACGTGGGCGGCTGGGACACGCATGTCGCCGAGGCCACCTCGAGCGGTGCGCACGGTCAACTCGCCACCAAGCTTGCCGCCCTCGGTGAGGGACTCGCGGCGCTCGCGCGTGCCGCCGGTCCGGCGTGGCGGGACATGACGGTCGTGGTCATCAGCGAGTTCGGCCGCACCTTCCGCGAGAATGGCAATCGCGGTACCGACCACGGTCACGGCAGCGTGTACTGGGTGCTCGGCGGGTCGGTGCGGGGCGGACGTATCGCGGGCGAGCAAGTCACCCTGTCGCCCGCGACGCTCGACCAGAATCGCGACTATCCGGTGCTCAGCGATTACCGCGACGTGCTCGGTGGGCTGTTTGCGCGCTGGTGGGGTCTCGACGCCCGACGGGTGCGGGCCGTCTTCCCGGATGCCGACGCCCGCGATCTCGGCCTGGTGTGAGTGGCGGGTGATCGCGAGGTCAGTGGGCGGAGACGCCCAGCTGATGAGGTGGGGGGAGACTGATGTGCGCGATCCCCCGGCGTTGCAGACGCGTCGTGCGTTTCCGGGCTCATGATAGGACTGCAGGTCATAGATCCAGCTCAGCGCCGCCCCGCTGCTAACGTTCGCTGCGGCGCGCCGTGCAAGGCCTCCAGTGCCGCTGCGCACAGTTGTCGGAAGGGCTCGCTCAGCGCGTCGTCCTCGGCCAACCGCCTCCAGTAGCGCTCCGCGAGGTTGCGTGCAGCCGGCCAGACGCGTAGCAGAGCTGCTGTGGGACTCGGCGGCACATAGGCACGCTCGGTCACCTGCTCATGGTGGGGCGCAAACAGCATCGGCAACATGTCGTAGGCCGGAGCGAGTTCGAACGGTCCGGCGTAGCGATCAAATACCATGAGGTTGCCGAAGTGCCGATCCGTGTTTGCGATCAGCATGGCGAATGCCTCCAGAAACGCAACCCGCTCAGTATCGCCCGCCGAGAGCAGGCCGTCCTGGTGCAGACGCCGCGCGCACTCGCTCCAGCGATCGAGCTTGCCGTAGCGCGCCACGTCGAGGGCGAAGAGCGAGACCACGCCGCGACGGCCCTCGACACCGATGCGGTCGAATCGCTCAACTTCCAGATAGGTACGATCAGCAAACTCGAACAGATGTGCCTGACAGGCGGCGATCCCAACCTCGCTCAGCAGCTGATGGGCCAGGAACTCGCAGCGCAGCAGATCCGCCCAGCGCCGTCCCGCCTCGCTGTCATGCGGCGGGGAGAATTTCACGAGCACGTGGGCCGTCCGGTCCGAGGCGGCGAGGCTGACCAGAAACTTAGGCTGCTCGCCCTGCGCTGAGGAGCCGGCGGGTGATCCGGCCATCGCCGCAGCGGCGTACGCCGGGTAGCGCGCGCCACGGTCTGACGGATTGATGCGCTCGAGCGCATGTGATCCGGCGAGGTGTGCATCCAGAGAGGGTTCGCCGAGCACGAGATCGCCGAGGTTGTCGGCGGCTCGCTGCGTCAGGTAGGCGAGGAAATGTTCGTCGGTCCAGTCGTTGATGCGCTGGGGCAGATTCAGCTCCGGAAATCGCTGGGGCGCGGCGCGGCCGAGAAAGCCGGCCGGGCGGGCATCG
>JAJXWE010000368.1 GCA_021781775.1 Pseudomonadota bacterium
ATCATTGCCCACCATCGACACGCGCGTGAGGACGTCGGGGCCGTTGCCGATCAGCGTGGCGCCCTTGAGTGCCGCGCCCAGGCGACCGTTCTCGATCAGGTAGGCCTCGCTCGCAGAGAACACGAATTTCCCCGAGGTGATGTCCACCTGGCCGCCGCCGAAGTTCACCGCGTAGATGCCGCGCCCGACCGAGCGGATGATCTCCTCGGGGTCGTGCGGACCGGGTCGCATGTAGGTGTTGGTCATGCGCGGCATCGTCAGGTGCGCGAACGACTCGCGCCGGCCGTTGCCGGTCGGGCGCTGGCCCATCAGGCGGGCGTTGAGCCGGTCCTGCATGTAGCCGCGCAGGATCCCGTCCTCGATCAGCGTCGTGCACTGCGTCGGGGTTCCCTCGTCGTCGACGTTAAGCGAGCCGCGCCGCCGCGGCAGCGTGCCGTCATCGACCACCGTACAGCCGGGAGCGGCGACCCGCTCGCCGATGCGATTGGCGAAAGCCGAGGTTCCCTTGCGGTTGAAATCGCCCTCCAGTCCATGCCCGATCGCCTCGTGCAGCAGAATCCCCGGCCAGCCCGGACCGAGCACTACCGTCATGGTGCCCGCCGGAGCCGGCACCGCCTCCAAATTCACCAGCGCCTGGCGGGCCGCCTCGCGCGCCAGGCGCAGCGGGGTGTCCGCGCCGACCAGCTCGGCCAGCGAATAACGCCCACCGGCTCCGCAGTAACCCTGTTCCCGTCGGCCGTTGTGCTCGACCAGCACCGAGACGTTGAAGCGCACCAGCGGGCGCACGTCGGCGGCGAGATCTCCGTCGCTGTTGGCGATCAGCACCACCTGGTGCACGGCGACCAGACTCGCGGTTACATGCACGACGCGCGGATCGACACGGCGGGCCTCGCGATCGACACGTTCCAGCCAGGCAACCTTGTCGGGGTCGGACAGCGTGGTGAGCGGATCGGCCGGCAGATACAGCTGATGTCCGCTGCGCTGCTGCCAGACCGCCACACGCCGGTCCGCACCCTGCGCCGCGATCGCGCGCGCAGCATGCGAGGCCTCGGTGAGGGCCGGCAGGACGATCTCGTCCGAATAGGCGAAACCGGTCTTCTCCCCGGCGAGCGCACGCACGCCCACACCCTGCTCGATGCTCGAGCTGCCGTCCTTGACGATACCGTCCTCGAGCGACCAGGACTCCTGGCGTGAAAGCTGGAAGTAGACGTCCGCAAAGTCGACCGAGTGTGAGAGCACCTCGCCGAACACGTGCTCGAGGCGGCCGTCGAGACCGCTCGGGCGCAGAATCAGGTCGCGGGCCAGCGTCAGCGGATCAGTAGGGGTCGGTTCGGTCATGGTGGGCTTCCAATCATGGGCAGGCAACTCCTCAGCCGAGCACCCGGTGCTCGAGGGCCGGGAAACTCTGGCGGTCGCGCTGCTCGGCCGCGAGGTCGATGTCGGCGGTGATGCAGCCGCGGCCCTGCGCCAGCCGCTCGAGCACCCGGCCCCAGTGATCGACGATCAGACTGTCGCCGTAGGTTTCGCGGCCGTTGGGATGCTGTCCCGACTGCCCCGCGCCGATCACCGCGCAGAGATTTTCGATCGCGCGGGCGCGCAGCAGCACTTCCCAGTGCGCGCGCCCGGTGGCCGCGGTGAACGCCGCCGGCACCGTGAGCAGCTGTGCACCTCGCGCGCTCAGCAGCCGGTACAGCTCTGGGAAGCGCACATCGTAACAGACCGACAGTCCCAGCCGTCCGGCGGGCGTCTCCAGCACCACCGGCTCGCGGCCCGGCGCGAAATTCTCCGACTCGCGGTAGCGCTCCGCCGCGCCAGGCAGGTGAACGTCGAACAGGTGGATCTTGTCGTACCGCGCGCGCCGCTCGCCGTCGGCGTCGTAGACCAGGCACGCGGCCGCGACGCGCCCGTCAGGCGCTCCGCTCAACGGCACCGTGCCACCGACGATCCATAGCCCGAGCCGACGGGCCGTCTCGGCGAGAAATGTCTGGATCGGACCGCGGCCGTCCGGCTCCCCGACACGGCGGCGGTCGGCCTCGCGCAGTCCCATGAAGGCGAAATTCTCCGGTAGCACCGCGAGGCGCGCATCGCGCGCCGCAGCCTGCTCGAGCAGCACGCTCGCGTCGGCGAGATTCGCCTGCACGTCAGGTCCGGAGGTCATCTGGATGGCCGCAACGATCGTCATGACGAGAGCCTACTCCCTCCGGCGGCCGTGCGCCTCAGAGCGCCACGACGTCGAACTGATCGACGCCGTACAGCGCCTCGACCTGCAGCCGCACCGTGCGTCCGACGTCCCGCTGCAGCGTGCGCAGCGACGGGGCCTCAGCCTCGAGCAACCGGTCCACGACCGCCTGGTGCGCCAGCACCAGCATCTCGCCGCCGCCAGCGTGCTCCTGGCGCAGCAGCTCGCGGAAGATTTCCTGACACACCGTCTCGGCGGTCTTGACGAACCCGCGCCCCTCGCACGCCGGGCACGGCTCGCACAACAGGTGCGCGAGACTCTCGCGCGTGCGCTTGCGCGTCATCTCCACCAGCCCGAGCGGCGAGAGACTGACGATGCGCGTCTGCGCACGATCCCCGGCGAGGGAGCGTTCGAGCGCAGCCAGGATCTGTCGCCGGTGCGACTCGGCGTGCATGTCGATGAAGTCGATGATGATGATGCCGCCGAGATTGCGCAGCCGCAGTTGCCGGCCGATCGTCTCGGCTGCCTCCAGGTTGGTGCGAAAACTCGTTTCCTCGAGATTGCGGTGACCGACGTATCCGCCCGTGTTGACATCGATCGTGGTCATCGCCTCGGTCTGGTCGATCACCAGGTGCCCACCGGACTTGAGCATCACCCGACGCTCGAGCGCCCGGGCGATCTCCTCCTCGACCCCGTGCAGATCGAATATCGGACGCGCACCCTCGTACAGCTCCAGCCGCGCCGCCGCGCCGGGCATGAACTCGGCGGCGAATGCGCCCATGCGCGCAAGCGCCTCGGCCGAGTCGACCCGCACCACGCCGATGCCGTGCGAGAGTTCATCGCGCAGCAACCGCAGCGCGAGCGGCAGATCCTCGTGCACCGCCGTGCCGGCGGGCGTGTCGGCGGCGAGCCGGCGCACGTGCTGCCAGAGCCGCTCGAGGTATGCCATGTCCTCGCGCAGCGCCTCGACGCTGACGCCCTGGGCCGCGGTGCGCAGGATGTAGCCGCCCGCGCCCTCCGGGCGCAGATCGGCGACCAGCGACT
>JAJXWE010000369.1 GCA_021781775.1 Pseudomonadota bacterium
ATAGTTGGCGTCGAGATAGCCTGGGTTGCTGGCGTGATGGACGCGATGATGGGATGGCGTGTTCAGGAGCCATTCGAACCAATGGGGCATGCGGTCGACAGACTCAGTATGAATCCAAAACTGGTAAATCAGGTTCACGGTAAAGGCGAGTCCGACGAGCGCCGGATTGAAGCCGATGAACGCCAAAGGCATACCCAGCAGGGTCAGGCCGCTGAACTGAGACGTCCAGCTCTGCCGCAGGTTCGTCGACAGATTGAAGTGCTGGCTGGAATGATGCACGACGTGCGAGGCCCAGAACCACCGCGAACGATGGCTGATCCGGTGCCACCAGTAGTAGCGGCAGTCCTCCAGAACGAACACGAGCGCGAACGACCAGCCGGCGAACGGAATGTGGAACAGTCGATGCTGGTAGGCGTACAGCACTCCGCCGAAGTACATCCAGCCGAGCGTGCCCCAGAAGAAGATGCTGCCGACGCTGACCGCAACATTGGCCAGCGTATCGTGCAAGTCGTACTCGCCGCGGATGCGCCCGGCTACGGCGAGCGCGGCCTCGAGCGGGATCAGCACCAACATCAGCAGCTGTACCAACAATGCGAGCCGCAGATAGATCGGATCAGGCACGAGGCTCTCCCCACGCTTCTGGCACCGCCCTCGCCGGCCGCAACGCCGTGAGCCGCCCGATCCAGTGCTTCCGCGCCTCCGCATCCGCCAGCAACACACGCGAGCGTGGCCAACCGAAATCGGCGAAGCGCAGCGTGATCGCCTCGTCCACCTCGTGGTGGACCCCGAGCAGCTCGGTAGAACGCACCGCGCGCACGTTCCACCGCCTGCCCCGCCGCTCGACAAGTCCGATCGTTCCATCGGTAAGCTCGAGCAGGGCCGTCCGGCCATCGTCCGCAACGGTGGCCTTGCCGCCGGCCAGTGGATAGAGGGTGCGGTAACGGGCCAACGCTTGATCAGGTCCAGTCAGGGCCTCAGGGGCGCTCATGCGGTGGCGATACAGCACCGCGAGCAGCACGACTCCGATGCCGATGTTGGCCATGATCGCGACGGTTAGGGCCCCCATTCATCATGCATAGCACAGAGCCCCTCGCAGGACAAGGCTTCAGGCGGTCGCTCACGCCGCGCCCACCCGAAGAGCGCGCCCGCCGTGATCGGCTTCCGAGGCACGACGCTCGGCCTACGGGCGATCGAACCTCAGGACTGCCGGTACCTTGCCAGCGCGTCCCCGAGAGCCTCCCGCAGCGGGCCCAGCCAGCGTTCGTAGTGCCGCCACTGCTCGAGACCTTCGCGGTAGATCGGCTGGCGCACCTGCTCGGAGCTCGCCGTGCGGACGCTGCGCTCGGTACGATGAAACTCGACACAGGCGGGCTCGAACTCGAGCCCGCAGAACTCGAGCACGCGTCGCACATTGCCCTCCAGATCTTGCACGACGTCCTCGTAGTGCACGCGCAGTACGCGCCCTGGAAGGACCCTCGCCCAGTGACTCATGAGCTCGAGGTACGTGCGGTAATAGCGGGCAATATCGTCCAGACCGTAGGTGAACAGCTGACCCTCGGCAAACAGCTGCTTGAAGTTCGCGAAGCAGCAGGCCATCGGTTCGCGTCGCACATCGATGATTTTTGCATTCGGCAGCATCAGGTGAATGAGACCAATGTTGCGGAAGTTGTTCGGCATCTTGTCGATGAAGCGCGGTCGATCGGTCGTGCGGTACGCCCGCGTCCCGCTCAAATACCGATCACCGAGGGCGCGCAATTCCTCTGCGCTCAGGCTCGCGAGAATCGCGGGGTACTGCGCGTCGCGGCCGTGCAACTCCGCCACCAGCCGAGGGACGTCCGGTAGCTCGTAGGTGCCCTCGACCTGGCTGTGGGAGGCGAGGATCTGCTCGACCAGGGTCGAGCCGGAACGCGGCAGACCAACGATGAAGATCGGATCGGTCGCCGGAGCGCCGCTCGCTCGGTGCCGCTCGAACAGCTCCGGCGTACACATCTCGATCTGCAGCTCAGTGTTGCGCTCCATCAGCTCCGCACGGTAGTCGATGGAGGCACGCTTCAGTGAGTTCCCCCGCAGGTAGTACTCGAAGGATCGCTCATACGCCCGCCCGTCCTCGAACGCCTTGCCGAGCGCAAAGCACAAGTGGTAACGATCCTCGATCGCCGTGACGGGCGCGCGCTCCGCGGCACACATCCGCTCGATCTCCTCCTCGGTAAATCGGTAGGTTTTGAGGTTCGCAAGGCTCCAGTACGCATCCCCATAATCATTCCGCTGCACCGCCGCGGCGCGATATTCGGCGATTGCCGCCTCGGTCTCACCCAGAGTCTTCAGCAGATGCGCGATCGACAGATGCAGTTCTGCGGGCTGCTGGGCGTCGACCAGCAGCGCCCGGTACAATTCAATCGCCCGCCGGTGCTTGCCCAGGCCGACCTGCGTGAGCGCGTGCAGCGTGCGGTAGTTGCGATCTTCGGGCTGCGTAGCGAGCAGCGCCTCCGCCTGCCGCTCGGCTTCGAGATAGAGCTGACGCTTCAGCAGCGTCTGTGCATATTCGAGTCGCGCACTGTGATCGCCCGGCGCCAGCTCCAGAATCCCCTCGAAGAGGACCTGTGCATCGCCATGGATTTCGCGTGCCACCGCGATGCGCGCAAGCAGCCGCATGGCTTCAACGTGATGACCATGCTTGAGAAGGAAGGCACGGGCGAGTTCCTCCGCACGCGTCAGTTCTCCGTCCGAAAAGAGCGTGTACCCGGTGACGACCTCGGGGGGCACCTCCCGCAACCGCGCCACCTGCGCAGCCGCCTGGGCCGCCTCGCCGGTCTGACCGGTCATCCGATACAAACCCTCGAGCATGTTCCAGCTCACCGGTAGCGCCGGACTGATGTTCACGGCACGCTGAAAGGCTTCGATCGCCTCGGGAGCCTGCTTCAATGCGACGTGGCAGAAACCGCGTTCCTGGTATCCGCGGCTGAAGCGCGGGTGCAGGCGTTCCAGTCGAGTGAGCGTCGCCAGCGCCGAGCGGATGTCCCCTTGCCGGCGCTGGGCATGGGCACAGGCATAGAGCACGTCCCTGTTTTCAGGCACCGTCATCAGCAGCGCCTCGGCTGCCGTCCGGGCCTCCGCAAAGCGCTGGGCCTCGATCAGCCCGCGCACGCGCATGACCTCGCTCTCAACCTTCGAGGGACTCCCCATCGTGTTCAACCCGGCACGGCACCCCGCTGCGCAACAGTC
>JAJXWE010000370.1 GCA_021781775.1 Pseudomonadota bacterium
CCTGGTCGGCCAGCGGGAGATCCTGCAGGTGCGGGCCCGTGCGCTGCGCGAGGAGCGCGAGCGGGCGCGGGTCCTGTGATGACTATGCCGGATCGTCCCGCTGTGCTGCCCGCAGATAGATCTGCGAATCGAGGCGCTCCATGTGCCGCTGCGGATGCGCGATCACACGGAACCCGAACTGCTCATAGAGCCCGTGGGCGTCGTGCGTCACCAGCGACCAGCGCCGCAGCCCCTGCAGCCGCGGATGCTCCACAGCAGCCTGCATCATCGCCTTCGACAAGCCGCGGCCGCGATGCGCCTCGAGCACGTAGACGTCGGAAACATAGCAGAAGGTCGCGTAGTCGGTGATCAAGCGGCACAGACCCACCTGCGCGCCGCCCGGCGCGTACGCCCCGATACACAGCGAGGCGCGTAGTGCGCGCTGCACGATCTCGACGGGGATGTTCGGCGACCAGTACGCCCCGCGCAGGTAGGCATGCACCGCCTCGACGTCGATCCGGCCCGGGTCGTCCGAGATCTCATAGCCATCAACCTGCCGCAGCACTGCGCGCGGCGCAACCTCGTCCGGGGCAGCCGCGTCAGTCCGGGAACTCATCGGGCACCATCCGCGAAGCGGCCGGTCACCCCGCGCGGCCGGGGCCTCGCGCTGCACAGTCGCCGATCATTGCCTGCGCCGGCCCGCCGACGCTCTGTCCGCCCACTCATGTTCGTGTCATCCCGCTGCTTGACCCACTGCCCCGGCGCGTACGCTAGCAAGCCGGCGCCCCGCCGGACAACTCCGCGGCGACGCGCACTCAGCGCAACGGCTTCTCGAACCAGCGCTGCGCGTAGGGATTGTCGTTGTAACGGGCGATCCGCCGGTAACCGGCGCGGCGATACAGGCGCAGCGCCTCCATCAGCGTCGCGTGCGTGTCGAGCCGGATGGCGCTGGCCCGCCGTCGCCGGGCGAGCTGCTCGAGCGCCTCGAGCAGCTCGCCTCCGATGCCGAGTCTGCGCGCCTCCGGTGCCACCCACATGCGCTTGATCTCGACGATCCCGGGAGCCCACGCGCGAACCGCCCCGCAGCCAACCGGATCACCGTCGAGCCGCGCGATCAGCAGCCGGCCACGCGGCGGCAGAAACTCATCGCGTACGGTTCCGCCACCGGCGTGACGGTCGAAGCCGTCCGGAAAGCGAGTCGCGAGTTCATCGAAGTACTGCGCGAAACACCAGCGGGCGGCGCCGCTCGCCGGGTCCTCGGGCGCAATCACGATGTGCGATCGGCACAGGAACCGCTCGATCTGCACCGTCGCCAGAACGAGTTGACGGATCCCGGCCTGCGACTGCGAGGCCGCAAGTCGCCGCGCACGTGTCGCCTCGCGAACCTCGGCGCGGCGCAGTCGGGCAGCGCCGGTCCGGGTCAGCGTGACGAATCGGGCCCGCTCGCCCCGGTAGCGGCGCATCTCGAGCCGCGCGAGTCCCTGTCGCGCGAGCAGCCGCAGCGAAACGCCGAGCTCGGCCGAGCCCAACGCGAGCCGTGCACCGAGCGAGCGGACCGTCGAGCCGCGGCGACCGATGGCCTCGAGCATCCGTTCCCGTCGGTGCACCTCACCGCCGCCAGCCTCGCCGACGAGACGATCGTGCAGCGCCAGCACGCGCCGCAATGCATCGGTCGTATCGGGGCTCACTCGCATGGGCTCACAGTAGACACAGATCGATCGGCGCGCAACGCTGATACCTGAACGGCGCCCGGCCGATCCGTCCACTGTACACGCCCTTGGAAGCGCAGCGGGCATGCCGTAGAGTTTCGGGATGATTCTCCCCCGCGCAACCGACCGCCGCACGGCGCCGCGTCCCTCGCGGACGGGCGCTGAGACGCGCTCGTGACCGAGCCGCGCCAGGGCCTCAACACCTCGCTCTGGGCGCTGGCGGCACTGGGATTCATCGGCGGACTCGGCGGCGGAGTGGTCTTCCCCATCCTGCCGATGGTGGGCCAGGCGCTCGGCATCGCCCCGGCCATGATCGGCCTCATTCTCTCGCTGAACCGGATCACGCGGCTCGGCGTCAATCCGCTCACGGGCCATCTCGTCGACCGCTTCGGCGCGCGCTGGCCACTCATCACCGGATTGCTCGTCGAAGGCCTCGCCACGCTGTGTTTCACCACGGGACTCGCCAGTGCGCGGGCCACCGGCTGGTTTCTGCTGGGTCGGGCACTGTGGGGCGTGGGCTCCTCGCTACTGATGGTCGGCTCACTGACTGCCGCTCTGACCGTCAGCACAAGCGCCGAGCGCGGCCGTGCCACCGCGCTGGTGCGCATGGCGCTGAGTTTCGGGGTCCCGGCCGGGCTGCTCCTCGGCGGTCTGGTGGCCGACCTCGTCTCGACGCGCGCCGCATTCATATCGGCCAGCTTCATCACCTTCGGTGGCATGCTCGCCGCCTATTTCATCGCGCCGCGCAGCGCCGGCCCCCGCGCCGCGCGCCGCGATGCTGCGGCACCGCCCGCCGGCACCGCGGTGCTGCGCGAGCTGCTGCGCCCGGGACCGCTGTGGATCGTATGGCTGTTCAACTTCGTCGTGTTCTTCTCCGCGCAGGGCGTCATCCTCGCCTCGTTGGTGCTGATCGTGCACCTGCGCCACCTGATGCTGCCGGGACTGAATGCGGAGGGCTCCTCCGGGACGCTGATGGCCGTGATGCTCGGCACGTCGGCGATCATTTCATGGATAACCGGGCGCAGCATCGATCAGCGCGGCAGCAAGGCGACCATTCTGCTGCCGGCCGCCGCTGCGCTTGCCTGCGGCTTCATGCTGCTCGCCTTCGCGCACTCGCTGTTGCCGGCGGCGCTTGCACTCGGCGTCATCGGCATCGGCCTCGGTGGTGTCAGCGTGCCGCTGATCGTCATTATGGGCGAGCTGATCAGCCCTGAGCGCTACGGGCGCGCCATCGGCATCTACCAGGTAGCCGGGGACATCGGCGGCAGTCTCGGCCCGATCAGCGGACTCGAGGCGATCGCCCGCCTCGGACCGACCGTTTCGCTCCTCGCCCTGGCGACGATATTGACGAGCACGCTGCCACTCGCTGCGTTGTTGATCCGCCTCGAGCGCCGGAGTCTCAGTGAGCGCCGTGCATGAGTTTGCGGATCCAGGGCGCGCCGAGCAGATATACCAGACTCGCCGCGATACCGAACGCGCATAGTCCCTGGTAGACATGCGCGTAACCGGCGATGCCGCTCTCGGCGCCGCCGG
>JAJXWE010000371.1 GCA_021781775.1 Pseudomonadota bacterium
ACGTGCACGCGTCCGCCGCTGACCGCCTCGGCGGCCAGCGAGCGCGACTTGAACAGCCGTACGCCGAAGAGCCAACGGTCGATGCGCGCAGCCCCCCCGAGGGAGTCGTGGTCCGGACCGGTCATGGGCGGCTATGATAACGGTCCGGCCGGGCCGCACTTGACTGCCCCCGACTCCGAGCGACTGCCGACGGCCCCCGTACCGTGGTCAGGGTACGACAAAATCCTTCCCGAGCGAGGTGCTTCGGCGTACACTAGCGCGGTCCGTGGGCCTCGGCCACGGAACGTGGAGCGGCTGCGCCCTCGGGGCGAACGCTTCGACAGCGTGACAGCCAGAAAGCCCCCCGAGGGGCTTTTTGTTTTTTGGGTGACCGGCAGCCGGCCGGCGGTGCAGCGACACCGCCTCCGGGCGCGGGACGCCGAGGGGCGTTCCGGCGCGTGCCGGTCCCCCGGCGGGTGCCGCGGCCGGTGCGCAGCGGTCGGACGGGCCGGGCGGCCCGTTTTGTTTTTTCGGCCTCGGCAGACGAGGGGAGCGGATCGATGACGGGGACATTGCGAGAGCGGCTGATCGCCCTCATTGAGCCCCTGACCGAGCGGCTGGGGTACGAGCTGGTCGATCTGGAGTACAGCGCCGGGCGCGGCAGCGCCGTGGTGCGCCTTTACATCGATCGGGCCGAGGGCGTCGGGATCGAGGACTGCGAGCGCGTCAGCCGCGAGGTCTCGGCGCTGCTCGATGTCGAGGATCCGGTCCCGATGGCCTACACCCTGGAGGTGTCCTCGCCGGGATTCGATCGGGTGCTGCGGACCCCGGCGCATTTCGAGCGCTTCGTCGGCGCACGGGTATTTGTCGAGCTCGCGGTGGCGCGCGAGGGACGGCGCCGCTATACGGGCACGCTGCTCGCAGCGGGCGAGCCGGGGATCGAGGTGGAGGTCGACGGGACGCGTGTGGCGGTGCGCTATGGCGAGATCGCCAAGGCGAGACTGGCCGGTTAATTGGTGCGTGACGCTCAGACGTCGGTTGCAGAGGTGACAGTAGTGAACAAGGAAATCCTGATGGTTGTCGATGCCGTCTCCAACGAGAAGGGCGTCGACAAAGAAGTGATTTTCGAGGCGCTCGAGGCCGCGCTCGCCGCCGCTACGCGCCGCAAGCACGGCGAGGAATGGGACGTACGGGTGGCAATCGACCGGCGCACCGGGGACTACGAGACATTCCGTCGCTGGAAGGTGTTCGCCGACGATTCCACCGAGTTGCAGGCGCCCGACCGCGAGCTGCGCCTGGAGGATGCGCTCGACCTCGATACGGCCGCGGTGGTCGACGGGTTCGTCGAGCAGTCGATCGAGTCGGTCACCTTCGGGCGCATCGCCGCCCAGCAGGCCAAGCAGGTCATCGTGCAGAAGGTGCGCGAGGCGGAGCGTCAGCAGGTGGTGGACGCGTATCAGGACCGCGTCGGCACGTTGGTGAGCGGCGTCGTCAAGCGCGTCGACCGCAATGGTATCTACATCGATCTTGGCTCCAACGCCGAGGGTTTCGTGTCGCGCAGCGACATGATCCCGCGCGAGCAGGTCAAGGCCCAGGACCGCATCAAGGCGTTCCTGCGCGAGGTGCGCTCGGAGCTGCGCGGGCCGCAGCTGTTCCTGACGCGCACCGCCCCGGAGTTCCTCATCGAGCTGTTCAAGCTGGAGGTGCCCGAGGTGGGCCAGGGACTGATCCAGATCCTCGGGGCGGCACGCGACCCGGGTGTGCGCGCCAAGATTGCCGTGCGCTCGAGCGACCCGCGCATCGATCCGGTGGGCGCGTGCGTCGGCATGCGCGGCTCGCGCGTGCAGGCGGTCTCGAACGAGATCGCCGGTGAGCGCGTCGACATCATCCCCTACGTCGAGAACCCGGCGCAGTTCGTCATCAACGCCATGTCGCCCGCCGAGGTGCAGTCGATCGTCGTCGACGAGGACGCCCACAGCATGGATATCGCGGTGGCCGAGGAGAAGCTCTCCCAGGCGATCGGCCGCGGCGGACAGAACATCCGTCTGGCGAGCCAGCTGACCGGCTGGGAGCTCAACGTGATGACCGAGTCGGACGCGGAGGCCAAGAGCGACACCGAGGCGAAGGGTCTGGTGCAGCTGTTCATGAAGCAGCTCGACGTCGACGAGGACGTGGCCACCATCCTGGCGCAGGAGGGTTTCTCGACGATCGAGGAGATCGCCTACGTGCCGCAGGGCGAGCTCGCCGGGATCGCCGAGTTCGACGAGCAGATCGTCAAGGAACTGCGCAACCGTGCCCGCGACGTGCTGCTCACCCAGGCGATCGCGAGCGAGGAGTCGCTCGATCAGTCGATGCCGGCGGAGGATCTGCTGCTGCTCGAGGGCATGAGTCCGAACCTGGCGCTTGCGCTGGCCCGCCGTGGCGTGCGCACGCGCGAAGACCTGGCCGAACAGTCGGTCGACGATCTGAACGATATCGAGGGATTGGCGCCGGACGAGGCGGGCAAGCTCATCATGACTGCGCGCGCTCACTGGTTCGCGCCCAGCCACTGACTCCAGGGGTGCAAGACGTATGGCGGAAGTGACCGTAGCGCAGTTCGCCGAGGTCCTGAAGGTGCCGGTGGATCGGCTGCTTGTGCAGCTCGATCAGGCCGGCATCCAGGTCAACGGTCCGGACGATCGCATCAGCGACGATGCCAAGCTCGAGCTGCTCACCCATCTGCGCCGTAGTCACGGCGGAGGCGAGCAGAGCGATGCCGCACCCCGCCGGATCACGCTCAAGCGCAAGACGCAGAGCGAGTTGAAGCTCTCGAGCGCACAGGGCCGGGCGCGTACCGTGAGTGTGGAGGTGCGTACCAAGCGCACCTACATCAAGCGCGACGTGCTCGAGGAACAGGCACGCCGGCAGCACGATGAGCTCGAACAAAAGCGGCGCGACGTCGAGGAGGCCGAGCGGCTCGAGCAGGAGCGGCTCGAGCAGGAGCGACGTGAACACGAGCGCCTCGAGGCCGAGAACCGCCGTCGCGTCGAGGAGGAGGAGACGGCCCGCAAGCACGCGCAGGATGAGGCGCGTCGCCAGGCGGAGCTGCGCGCCCAGGAGGAGCAGCGCGAGCAGGAGCGGGAACGCGAGCGCGAACAGGCCCGCGAGCGCGAGCGCGAGGAGCGTGAGCGTCAGGGCCGCGAGACGGTGCGTACGGTCGTGGAGAGCACCCCGGCGCCGGCGAAGCCGAAGGAAGCCGT
>JAJXWE010000372.1 GCA_021781775.1 Pseudomonadota bacterium
GGCCGACCGGTCGGCAGCTTTTACCTGGACGCCTATGCGCGCCCGCACAAGCGCAGCGGGGCATGGATGGACGAGTGCGTCGGACGCAAGCACCTGGCGAGCGGGGATGCACTGCCGGTGGCCTACCTGGTATTGAATGTCCTGCCGCCCGGGCAGGATCGCCCGGCGCTGTTGACGCACGATGACGTGCTGACTCTGTTCCACGAGTTCGGCCACGGCCTGCACCACCTGCTCACCCGTGTGGACTACCCCAGTCTCGCCGGCATCAACGGTGTCGCCTGGGACGCCGTTGAGTTGCCGAGTCAGTTCATGGAGAACTACGCCTGGCACCCGGAGGTGCTCGGGCGCATCTCGGGGCACTACCTCACGGGCGCGCCGCTGCCCGCCGAAATCCAGCAGCGGCTGCGCGACACACGCAGTTTTCATGCCGGGCTGCAGATGGCACGTCAGCTGGAGTTCGCGCTGTTTGATTTCCGCCTGCACGCCGAATACGACCCGGCGCGCGGCAGCCGGTTGCTCGAGATCCTCGGCGAGGTCCGCCGTCAGGTCGCGGTCGTCCCGGTGCCCGACTGGAACCGCTTCCCGATGAGCTTCGGACACATCTTCGCCGGTGGCTACGCGGCCGGCTATTACAGTTACAAGTGGGCGGAGGTTCTGGCGGCAGACGCCTACTCCGCGTTCGAGGAGCGCGGCGCATTCGACCGTGCGACCGCCGAGCGTTATCTCGACACCATTCTGTCGCGCGGCGGCAGCTGCGACCCGTTGGCCGCGTTTGTTGCGTTCCGCGGGCGAGCGCCGCAGGTGCATGCGCTGCTGAAGCAGCACGGCATCATCGCCCCCGAGACCGTGGCGTGACCCCGGTCGCGGTTCGCGGCGCGGATCGGACGATTCTGAGCAGTGGCTCTCGGATTCAAGGGGAGCTTTGGCCCAGAGTCGCTCGAACTCCACGCAGGCCGGTGGCTCGGGGCACCGGTGCACACATCCGCAGAATGTCCAGTGCCCGGCGCAGCGATTTCGACGTTACCGACACCGTGCAGGTCAGCTCGCCGGCTGCCGTGCTCGCGGCCGTCGAGGCGCTGTTCGCACCCACTTGGCCGAGCACCTCGCTCGAGCCGCTGCGACGCGCCTTCGAACACTTCGAGCGGCTGTTCGCCGGCGAAGTACCGGGCTTCCATGGCGTCGACACCGTCTATCACGATCGCCAACACACGCTGGACATCACCCTCGCCCTGGCGCGCCTGCTGGTGGGCTTCGAGCGCCAGGCCGAGCCTGCCGCACGGCTCGGCGGAGAGCGGGCGGTCGCCGGGCTGATCACCGGGCTGTTTCACGACGTCGGCTATCTGCGCCGGAGCGAGGATCGCGACTCGGTCAACGGCGCGGAGTTCACCCGGGTGCACGTCTCGCGAGGCGCGCGATTCCTCGAGGAGTATCTGCCGAAGATAGGCTTGGAGCGCTGGGTCGGCGTCGCCCGCGACATCATCCATTTCACCGGCTACGAGTTCCCGGCGGCGCAGATCGAGGCTCGACTGCACGACCGACGCGACGTCATTGTCGGACACCTGCTCGGCACCGCGGACATGGTCGCGCAGATGGCCGATCGATGTTACCTGGAGAAGTGCCGCGATCGGCTGTATCTGGAGTTCGTGCTTGGCGGGGTGGCCATGCCGAGCTCCGCCAGCGGCCAGCCGGAGGTCCGCTACGCCTCGGGCCTGGATTTACTGCGCCAGACACCGCGGTTCATTGAAGAAGTGCGCGCCAAGCGTCTCGACGGGGAATTCGGCGGCGCCTACCGGTATCTCGAGACCCTCTACGGGGGACACAATCCCTACATGGAGTCCATCGAGCGCAATCTGGCCTTCCTGCGCCGGGTACTGCGCAGCGAGAACTGGCGCCTGCTACGGCGGCGACCGCCGATCTTTGCCGCCACCGCCGACCCGATGTCCACCATGCGCGGCCTGATGGTGGGCTATCTGAAGCGCGTCTGGTCGAACGCTCGCTAGCCCCATCCCGCTGCCGCCGCACCGGCGCACACCGACACCAGCGTTGACGCCCGCCCGGACGGACTCTATTCTCCAGGCATGACCCCCTATGCCTGGGCACCTGGGCATGGAGAGCGGCTCGAGCCGCCGGGTACCGCTGAGCCCGGCGCACCGGGGCAGACACCGTCGGTCTGCGAGCGCGTCGATCCGAGACGGTCACCCCTGAGGCCCTGGTCCCGCGACGGGGTCGTCCGGCGAGGGGAGGCGCGACGGTCCTTTTTCCAGGTCGAATTCTGCCAAGCGAGTAGTCCGCGGTGAGCCGCACCTTCAGACATATCGGTCCTGCGCTCTGGGCGTTCGGAGCGACGCTCTTCGTCGCCCTCGCGACGGGCGTGGTCGCGCTGTGGGGGCGCTGGCCGAGCAGCTTGGCCTTGAGCGTGGCCGGTATCGTGGCCCTGCTGGGCAGCACGCTGCTCGCGGTGCGCAGCTGGCGCAGCGCGCGTGCGCTGGACCAGGCCACCGATGCCCTCACGCGCAGTGCGCAGCGCATCGGCCAGGGCGATTACGCGCGTCCCGTCGAGGCGCACGGCGATGACTCGATGGGCGAACTCGAGCAGGCCATGGAGCGGATGCGCGCGCGACTGCGCCAGTCGACGATCAACAAGGACTACCTGCGCAGCATCCTCGACAGCATGGCCGATGCGGTATTTCTCACCTCCCCGGATGGGGTGGTCAAGACCGCCAACGCGGCGGCCTGCAAGATGCTTGGCTTTGCCGAGGAGGAGCTGCTCGGCCGCGGCATCGTCTCGCTGCTAGACCCGAGCGTGCGCGCGGACTTCGATCTGCTGCAGGCCGCCCAGGACACGCGCGAGACCGTAGTGCGCACGCGTGATGGCCAGACGATTCCGGTGTCGCTCGCCGGCTCGCGCGTCGAGACCGACGATCCGCAGTTCCAGGGCAATATTTTTGTCGCCCGCAATGTCACCGAGCGCAAGCGCGCCGAGCGGCGCATCCGCTATCTCGCCCGTTACGACACGCTCACCAAAGTCGCCAACCGCATGCAGTTCCAGCATCTGCTGCAGCAGACGATCGCGCGCGGACTGCGCAGCGGGCGGACGGTGGCGCTGCTGTACCTCGACATGGACCGGTTCAAGGAGGTCAATGACACCTTTGGCCACGACACCGGTGACCGCGTGCTGGAGGTGCTCGCCGAGCGGCTGATCCGTGCCATTCCACA
>JAJXWE010000373.1 GCA_021781775.1 Pseudomonadota bacterium
GCACGGTACGCCGGCTGCTCGAGTACTGCCAGCTGCCCTTCGAGGCCGCTACGCTGCACTTCCATGACAACCGCCGAGCGGTCCGCACGGCCAGCGCCGAGCAGGTCCGCCAGCCGCTTTACGCCTCGGGCGTCGGTTACTGGAAGCACTTTGCGGGTGAGCTCGAGCCACTGCGCGCGAGCCTTGGCGATTGCCTCGAGCGGTTCGCGGCCTATGGCTAGACGCCGCTCGCTCTGCAGACGCGGGGCTCGGCCGCGCCCAGAAGCCCCTTACAGCGCCAGGGCCTGATCCAGGGCGGCGATCAGGTTCGCGATCTCCTCGGCAGTGGTGTAGTGCACGAACGAGACGCGAACGGCACCACGGCGGGGATCGACGCCCATCGCACTCAGCAGACGCACCGCGTAGAAGTTGCCGGCCGCCGCCATGATGCCCCGCTCGGCCAACCGCCTGGCGAACTCGATCGGCTCCACGCCATGCGTCACGAAGGACACCGTCGCCATGCGCTCCTGCACACGCACCGGTCCGAGCAGTCGGATGTCCCGGCGGTCACGCAGGTAATCGAGCAGCGACGCGAGCAGCGGGATTTCCGCGGCACGCAGCAACTCGCGGACTCCCTGCGGCCGCATCGGGCCAGGCGCGATGCCGTGGTGCTCGGCAAGCATGTCGAAATACTCGGCAATGCCCCGGGTGGCGGCAACCTGAGCATGATCGGGGCCCGCCGGCGTCAGACGCAGCGGCAACTCCTGCGCATTGAAATAATGACCCTCGTTGCCGAGCTGGTGGACCAGTGACGGCCGAATCACCATCAGCCCCTGGTGCGGCCCGAAGGTCTTGTACAGCGAGAACAGATAGACGTCCGCACCCAGCTGCGGTACGTCAGGCAGACCGTGCGGTGCGCCCGCCACGCCGTCGACCACGCTGAGCGCGCCCGCCGCCCGGACGCGGGCGGCGATCTCGGCCACCGGATTGATGTGCCCGACGACGTTCGAGGCCTGTGGAAACGCTACCACCCGGGTCCGCTCGCTGAGCAGCGCATCGAGCCGGGACGGATCGAGCACCCCGCTGTCCGGGTCGACCTCCCATTCCTTGACGATGACCCCGTAGGACGCCAGGCGTCGCCACTGACCGCTATTCGCCTCATGATCCTGGTCGGTGACGATGATCTCATCGCCGGGCTTGAGCAGGGCGCGCGCCGCCTGCGCCAGGACGTAGGTATTCTGCGAGGTCGACGGCCCGAGATGGACGTCCTGCGGTGTGACGCCGAGGTACTCGGCCATCCTCGCCCGGCCGGCGTCCATCCATTCCCCCGCCTCGTGCGAGGCGGCATACGGGTAATGGGGTTGCACCTTGAGGCGACGGTAGTACTCGTGCAGGCGCGCGATAACCGGCCCGCAGGCATACGAGCCGCCGGCGTTCTCGAAGAATGCCTGCCCGCTGAGCGAGGGCTCGGAGAAGGCGGGAAACTGCTGCCGGACGAAATCCCGATCGAGTGCCCCTGGTCCGTCGCTCATCTGCGCCCTCCATCGCCACCCGGCACTGCGCCGCCCGGTGGCCATGAAAGGACACTCAGCCGCGCAGTGGGTCAGCCCTTGCGGTGGAGAATCATGCCACACCTGGGACGCCGGTGCGGCTGTCCGCGAGCCTCAAAACCGGTAGCTTGCCCTCACGCCAATCACACGCGGCTCGTTCGTGGTCTGACGATTGTCATAATTTCCCGTGTTCACGAAGATGACGGCATTCGTGTCCCACAGGTTGTCAACGTACGCCTCGAGCGTCCAGCGGTTGTCGGCACTTTCCACACCAAGACTCACGTCCGAGAGCGTGTACGCCGGCTGAAGAACACGCGCGGTGCCCTTCTTACCGAGCGCCGGGTTCGGCAACGCGCGCAGGTCACTCCACATATCGCCCTTGTGCGCGATATCGTACTGGACGAAGGCGTTCAGGGAATTGCTCACCGGCCGCGTGTAGCGCACATTCGCGCTGTAGGTGAAGTAAGGAACGAACGGCAATCGCTCGTTCGGCACGATCATCGAGGTGAGCACGCCGGTGAAGTTCGGCTTCACGCTGGTGAGCTTCGAATCGTTGTAGCTCGCCGCTGCCTGCAGCGTCAGACCGCGGACGATCTGCACGTCGATGTTTGTCTCTGCACCATAGACACGCGCATTGCCGAAGTTCGCGCTGAACGTGTTCGGGCATAGCGACAGATCGTAGATCGGCGCCTGGAAGTCCTTCCACGGCATGTAGTAGAACGCCCCGTTCCAGATCATGCGGCCGCGAAGCAGGCCGGATTTCCAGCCGACCTCGTAATTATCGAGCGTATCCGGATTGTAGGTCCGCGGCACGCCGCGGTTGTAGCACGTCGTGCTGTCCTGGTTCACGCCACCGTCACGGAAGCCCTGGCTGAACGTCGCATACAGCATGAGGTTCTTGGTCGGCTTGTACGAGAGGCTCGCCTTGGTCGTGATCTTGTGCGAGGAGCCGGTGAAGGCGCCCGAGGGCGTCTTCGGCTGATAGAAATACGCCGCCCACAGATTGCTGCCGCTGAAATTCGAACGGAAGTACCGCACGCCGACATCGATATTCCACCGCTTGGTGAGATCGTAGTTCAGGTCGGCGAATTCCGCGGTCTGCAGATAGTCGAAGCGGCTGATACTGCTGTACCACTCGTGCGGCAGCGGCGCGGCCGTACCGGTGTAATAGGCACTGTAATACGACAGCGCGCTCTGATACGCCTCACCGCTCGGCTGCATGCCGGGCATGTCGTAGAAGTAATTGTAGTTCTGCCGCGTCTTCTCCCAGTATGCGCCGACGAGCCAGTGCAGGCGCCCGCCGGGCTTGGACTGCAGGCGGACCTCGTTCGACCAGCGACGCGTCCAGGCGTCGTACTTGTAGAACATGGTCGGTGCCTGGCAGCCGCTGTACGGATCGGTGCCCCCCTGGATGGTCGGTCCGGTCAGGCAGGTCAGGCTCTGCATCAGCTGCGGCGAGTCCTGATAGTACGACGAGAACGGACTGTACTGGACGTACTGCGAATACTCCGTGGTGTAGTGATCCGCATAATTCCAATAGGTCCCGGCATACACAAGGTCGCCGATGCCGACATCGCCATTGACGTGCAGATCGTAACTGGAGAACGTGGCGGCGATGTTCTCCGGCCCGAAGTGCGCCACCTTGCGCAGCCCGTAATGGGACGGATCCTGTGCCCAG
>JAJXWE010000374.1 GCA_021781775.1 Pseudomonadota bacterium
CCGGACTCGCCGTGCCGCGGGCCGTCGCCTCGGGCAGCGGCGGGGCGCCCGCGCCGGCATAGCGCGTCTCGACGGGAAAGGAACGCCCGACGGCGCGCACGACGGGCGCCCCGCCGAGCAGCGCCGCGACGGCCTCGGTCTCGAGGGTCGCGGACATGACCAGGATCTTCAGCGATGCCTCGAGCGTCTCGCGCGCATCGAGCGCCAGGGCGAGCGCCAGGTCGGCCTGCAGGCTGCGCTCGTGGAACTCATCGAACAGAACGGCCGCGACGCCTTCGAGCGCCGGATCACTCTGCAGCATGCGGGTCAGGACACCCTCGGTGATCACCTCCAGGCGCGTCGCCTGCGAGACACGCGTATCGCCCCGCATGCGGTACCCGACGGTCCGCCCGACGGGCTCCCCGAGCGTGCTCGCCATGCGCCCGGCGACCGCCCGCGCCGCGAGCCGCCTCGGCTCCAGCATCAGGATGCGCCGACCACGGACCCAGGGCTCCGCCAGCAGCACCAGCGGCACCACCGTGCTCTTGCCCGCCCCCGCGGGTGCGCTGAGCACCACCGAATCGTGCGCGTCCAGCGCGGCGCGCAGCGCCGGCAGCGCCGCGTGGATCGGCAGTTCGGAACCGCTCACCGCGCGCGTCGCTCAGCTGCGCCAGACGCCCACGGCGAACACCGTCCACGCCGTGATCATGAGCACCCCGCCGAGCGGGGTGAGCAGGCCGACCCAGGGCGGCGCCTGCAGGCTGAGCGCGTACAGGCTGCCGGAAAACAACACAATGCCGACGAGCAGCGCCCGGGTCGCATCGCGGCAGCGGCGCAGCGTCCGGCGTCGCACCTCGGGCAAGCCCTCGGGGTTGCGCGTGGCGAGCCACACGCCCATCGCCAGCAGCCCGAGCGACTGGTAGAACTGGTAGCGCACGGCGATGGCGAAGACGTGCTCGCGCTGCGCGGACCAGTTGGCCGGCAGCGCATGTGCGCCAAGCGCCCCGGCGATCGTGGCGAGCGCGAGCAGGATCGCGCCGGCAACGAGCGCCAGGCGCCCGTAGGCGGAACTCGGGGGCATGCCGGCTCAGGCCTGCGGCGGCTGCGGGGCGCGGTTCAGCAGCGGGCTGATCAGATCGAGCGGCAGCGGGAAGATGATCAGCTGCGAGCGGTCATGCGCGATGTCGGCCAGCGTCTGCAGGTAGCGCAGCTGCAGCGCGCTCGATTGCTGCGCGAGGGCCTTGGCCGCCTCGACCAGCGTCTGCGCCGCCTGGCGCTCACCCTCGGCGTTGATGACCTTGGCGCGGCGGTTGCGCTCGGCCTCGGCCTGGCGGGCCATGGCGCGCACCATGCTCTCGTCGAGGTCGACGTCCTTGATCTCGACGTTGGCCACCTTGATGCCCCACGCCTCGGTGCTATCGTCGAGGATGCGCTGCACGTCTGCGTTCAGCTTGTCGCGCTGCGCGAGCAGATCGTCCATCTCGTGCTGCCCGAGCACCGAGCGCAGCGTGGTCTGAGCAACCTGGCTGGTGGCCTCCCAGACGTTGGCCACCTGGATGATGGCCTTGCTCGGATCGACGATGCGGAAGTAAACCACCGCGTTGACCTTCACCGACACGTTGTCGCGCGTGATGATGTCCTGCTTCGGCACGTTGAGCACGATGACCCGCAGGTCCACTTTGTTCATGCGCTGGATGATCGGCCAGAGGATGATCAGGCCCGGCCCACGGATACCAGTGAAGCGACCGAGGGTGAACATGACGGCCCGCTCGTATTCGTTCAGGACGCGCACCGCGCTCGCCACGAGCAGCGCGAGCAGGACGATGACGACGATCAGGAAATATGACATGTGACTCTCCCCGCGCCGGCGCGCCTCACAGCGGCTCGACCCACAGTTGCAGACCCTCGACCTTCACGATCCGCGCCCGCTGGCCGCGCCGCAGCGGCGCGGCGGTGACCGCGTTCCACAGCTCCGCGCCGTAGCGGACCCGACCGCGCGCCTCGAAGTCCTCCTCGGCCTCGACGGTAGCCCCGACCATGGCCTGCACCCCGGTCGCCGGCGGGCGGCGCAGCGCGCGCGTGCCAAGATACACGATCCCAAGGATGACCAACCCCCCGACGGCGGCAATCGCTCCGATCAGCGCGCGGCTGATGCGCATGCCCGGTGCGCCGGAGTCGAACAGCACGATCGAGCCGACGACGAAAGCGATCAGCCCCCCCGCGCCGAGCGAGCCGTAGGTTGGGAAGAAGAACTCCGCGCCGATCATGACCGAGCCGACCGCGATCAACGCCAGCCCCGCGAAGTCGGTCGGCAGCAGCTGGAAGGCGAACAGGGCGATGAGCAGCGCGACCAGTCCGACCACCCCCGGCAGCACGCCGCCGGGATGGAACCCCTCGAAGATCAGGCCCCAGATGCCGATCAACAGCAGCCCGTAGGCGATCAGAGGATTGGTGATGGCGGCGAGCAGGCGCGTGCGCCACCCCGGCTGCAGCCACACCAGCGGCACTCCCTGCGTGGCGAGCGTCACCTCGCGGCCGTGCAGCGTGATCGTGCGGCCGTTCAACTGCCCGAGCAGGCTCGCGAGGTCCGGGGCGATCAGATCGATGACGTGCTCGCGCAGCGCGTCCGCGGCGGGCAGGCTCGCCGCGCCGCGCACCGCCTGCTCGGCCCACTGCGCGTTGCGTCCGCGCAGCTGTGCGAGCGAGCGAATGTAGGCGATGGAGTCATTCAGGATCTTGCGCTGCTCGGCGCTCATCAGCGCCGCGCGCGCGCCGCGCCGGCCCGTGCGGGGCGCTGACTCCGCGCCGCCGAGCGACACCGGCGTCGCCGCGCCGAGATTGGTCGCCGGAGCCATGGCCGCCACCGGGCAGGCGTAGAGGATGTACGTTCCGGCGCTCGCGGCACGCGCGCCGGACGGCGCAACGTAACCGATCACCGGCATGGGAGCGGCCAGGATCGCTTTGATGATCTCGCGCATGGCGGTCTCGAGTCCACCCGGCGTGTCGATGCGCAGAACGACGAACGGAGCACCACGTTCGGCCGCGCTCTCGAGTCCCCGCACGATGTAGCGGGCGGTGGCCGGTCCGATGGCCCCGCGCAGCTCGAGCCCGAGCGCAGCCTCCGGTGCCGCCGCCGTGGGGCCCGGCGCGGCCGGTGGCCGCGCGACGGCAAGCCCGCCAGCCAGCAGCCCCAGCAGCACGGTGAGCAGGGCTTTCATG
>JAJXWE010000375.1 GCA_021781775.1 Pseudomonadota bacterium
ACACTTCACCCGGGGACGATGAAGGTGACTTCAATTGCGGCTGGTGGATCGAGGTACACATGCATTCCGGGGAGAGCATGAGCGGCTTCGCATGCACCGAGGAGCGCCTGGCGAGTCCTGGCAATGGGAATTTCGTGACAACTCGACCGAATTCTGGTGGTACAGAGAACTGCCAGTTGGTCGCCCGCGCTCAGGCGGACCATGTCCAGTCATTGAGAGACTGATGACGGCGAAGATTCAACGTGCCGGGGGGGGCTGTCGTGAAGAAAAGTAAAAGGGCTGAAGACTTGAAAATCAAAACTTTGACTCCGCAGGCGCTGCGCAACCAAGTGATTGGCATGGACTCCGTGCTCCCGACTCCATTCGGCAAGCGGCTGATGGTGTACTGCGATTACACCGCGTCGGGTCAATCGCTCGATTTCGTCGAACGCTACATACAACGCCTGTGCGATGGATATGCCAATACGCACACCGAAGACGATGCTACCGGACGGACCACTTCCAGGCTGTTGGCCGAAGCAGAGGCGCTGATCAAGCAGGCAGTCAATGCGGGACCGCATGGCCGCTTCATCGCCTGCGGTACAGGTGCGACGGGCGCGATTGACAGACTGCAGCACCTGCTCGGGGTGGCGCTCGCTCCGGCAAGCCGCGCGCGTCTGGAGGCGAACGTCGAAAGCACCTTCGGAGCTGGAGCGGCGCAGCGCTTGCGCGAACATCTGAGCCTGCGGCAGCCGGTGGTCTTGATTGGGCCGTATGAGCATCACTCCAACGAGGTGTCCTGGCGGCAGGGACTCGCGACAGTTGTGCCGGTTGCTCTCAGTCGCGACGGTGGGGTGGACCTGAAACACCTCAGGTCGCTGCTGCGCGACCCGGCGTTTGCGGGGCGCCCGCTCATCGGCTCGTTCTCGGCGGCCTCGAACGTCACGGGCATGCGCACGCCGGTCCACGAGATCGCCGCGCTCCTGCACCGGCACGGTGCGCTGGCGTGCTTTGATTTCGCCGCCAGCGCCCCGTATGTCGAGATCGATATGAATCCGGGTGGCGACGGATGGCTGGATGCTATCGCGCTCTCACCGCACAAATTTCTGGGCGGACCGGGTGCAACCGGGGTACTCGTGTTCAATGAGCGCCTCTATCGTCACGACCTGCCCCCGACAGTGGGTGGTGGCGGCACCGTGGACTACGTGAGCCCCAGCGACCAGGATTTCATCGCGGATATTGAAACCCGCGAAAAGGCCGGCACGCCGGGTATCCTGCAAACGCTGCGCGCCGCGCTGGCCTTCGAGATCAAGCGGGCGGTGGGTGTGGAAACGATCGAGGCGCGCGAGCGTGCGTTCCTCGAGCAGGTATTCGAACGCTGGACGGAAAGCGAAGGCATCGAGATCCTAGGCAATCGCGACCCCCGCCGGCGCATCGGCATCGTCTCGTTCATTGTGAGCGACCCGCGCGGGGGTCATCTGCATCCGAAGTTCGTCACTGCGCTGCTCTCGGACTTGTTTGGCATTCAGTCGCGGGCCGGCTGCTCGTGCGCCGGGCCGTACGGGCATCGATTGCTCGGCGTAGATCCGCAACACTCCGAGCAATATCGCGCCTGGGTAGCTAAGGGGTATCACGGGATCAAGCCCGGCTGGTGCCGAATCGGCTTGCATTACGTGATGGACTCGACGGACGTGCAGTTCGTGATCGATGCGGTGCGCTTCATCGCCTCCGACGGCTATCGCTTTTTGCCTTGGTACCACTTTGATCCGCTGACTGGGGCATGGGCCCATTGCGCAGCCCGCGAGAGTGGTCTCCGGTTCTCGCTGGACAGCGCGCTCACCGGTCGAACCCGGCGGTTGAGGCCGCTTCCGAAGAGTCGGCGCGCCGAGCTTTACACGCAATTTCTCGAGGCGGCGCGCACGCTCGCGAAGCAAGCCGCACCCTCTCTTACAGCCGGAACGCGCGACCGAAACATTCTTGAGCAATTCGGGGACTTGAGGGACTTCTCCGTTTCGTGACCGCCTTACTGCTGCGGCCGAGAGGCACGCCGCGCGCCCGGCATCCGCACATCACGCGGCGGACTGCGGTATCGAAATCTCAATAAAAACATAATCATGCGGCGTGGATCCCGGATGGCGAGCGTTCCAGCACACCCTGGCCGCTCTTGACGTACGACCCGCCGCTCGGGTGGTCCGGACGGGCGAGCTCAACCGTCCGTTCGTTGCTGCGCCAAACTCGCTCGATCGCGCGTTCCCGGCGACCCCTCGGCTCTCCGGGGAATCAGGCATCATCGCCGCTCCATAAAGCTCGCTCTGCGGAGACTCCCATGGACAAAGGACCCGGTTCCTCGGCCTTCGCGAACCGCTCGTTCCGTCTCCTGTTTATGGGCAGCTCCGTCTCGGCTATCGGGGACCAGTTCACCTTGGTGGCGCTGCCTTGGTTGGTGCTTCTGCTCACAGGCAATCCGGCGCAGCTGGGCCTCGTGCTCGCCGTCATGGCCCTGCCACGGGCGGTGTTCATGCTGATCGGCGGCGCTGTGGTCGACCGGATGTCACCGCGGCGCGTACTATTGAATGCGAGGGCGGTCAACGCGATCCTGGTCGGGCTGCTGGCGGCACTGGTTCTCCTCGGCGCCGTTCGTATGTGGATGTTGTATGCGCTGGCGGCCGGAATCGGACTCGCCACCGCCTTCGCCTATCCGGCTGGCAGCTCGCTGGCGCCGCAGCTGGTGAGCCCCGCGCAGCTGCACTCGGCAAATTCCAGCTTCATGAGCATGCGGCAGCTGAGCCTGTTGATCGGACCGGCGTTGGCTGGATTCGTGATTAAGGCAGGATCGGGAGCTGCCGCACTGCACGACGCTCGAGGTACGGGCATTGCCTTTGCCGTCGATGCGGTGAGCTTTCTGTTCTCGGTTGCCTCGTTGGCCCTGATCCGGGTGGCAAGCGATCGTCATCCGCCCGCCCCCCAGGGGGGCATCCTGGCCAATCTGTTCGAGGGCATCCGCACGTTGTGGCGCGACCGACAGATGAGGGCGTTGATCGGCTATTTTGCCGCCGGGTCCGTGCTGGTCGGTGGTCCTCTGCAGGTTGCCCTGCCCGTGCTCGCCAAGACTCGACTGGCCGAGGGCGCCGCCGCATTCGGCATACTCATGACCGCCAACGCGAGTGGCATGCTGATCGGTAGCATCACCTCGGGGACGGTAACGCGGCTTACCCGC
>JAJXWE010000376.1 GCA_021781775.1 Pseudomonadota bacterium
GGAACGGACCGCCCGAGGCCGTGAGCAGCACGCGCCGCACGCCCGCCGGCGTGCTGCCCGCGATCGAGCCGTGCGGCAGGCACTGGAAGATCGCGTTGTGCTCACTGTCGATCGGCAGCAGCGTCGAGCCGCCGGCGCGCACCGCCTCCATCAGCAGCGGCCCCGACATCACCAGGGATTCCTTGTTCGCCAGCAGCAGCCGCTTGCCGGCGCGCGCGGCGGCCAGCGTCGAGGGCAGCCCCGCCGCCCCGACGATCGCGGCCATCACGCACTCGACCTCACTCAGCGTGGCGAGCTCGGTGAGAGCCTCCGGCCCGGCGAGCAGCCGCGTGCCGCCGCAGCGCGTCCCCAGGCGCTCCTTGAGGGCTTGGGCGGCGGCCGGATCGGCGAGCGCGGCGTAGCGCGGGCGGTAACGCTCGATCTGCCCGACGAGCTTCTCGACGCTGCGGTTCGCGCCGATACCGATCAGCCGGAACCGATCCGGATGGCGCGCGAGCACATCCAGCGTGCTCTCGCCGATCGAGCCGGTGGAACCGAGAACGACCACCCCGATCATGGCAGGACTCCCAAAAACGTCAGACCGAGCAGCAGCACGGGCGCCGCCGCGGTCAGGCTATCGATACGATCCATGACCCCTCCGTGTCCCGGGACGAGCGTGCCGCTGTCCTTCACTCCCGCGAAGCGCTTCAGCAGGCTCTCGGTCAAATCCCCGACGATGGATGCGACCACCGTCGCCAGGCACAGCACCAGAAACGATCCCAGGGGCACACTGAACCAGAAACCGCCGGCCACCGCCACCGGAATACAAGCCAGCAGCCCGCCGAGGACGCCCTCCCAGGTCTTGCCGGGCGAGACCGACGGGGCGAGGCGCCGCCGTCCGAAACGCCGTCCGGCGAAATACGCCCCGGTATCGGCCACCCAGACCAGCACCAGGCAGAACAGCACCCACTCCGCGCCGCGGGCCTCGGCCAGCCGCAGCCGCGCGAGCGCGATCCAGGCCGGCACCAGCGCGCACAGGCCGGCGAGCGCCACGGCAGGACGGCTCGCCCGGCGCGGGGCGAGCACGATCCACGCGAGCGCGATCAACCACCACAGCACGGCCGCGCTGAGCAGCTGCTCGAGCCCCGCCCGACTCCCGGCGAAGCGCCAGGCGAGCGCCACGGCCGCTGCGACCAACACCACGTAGGTGAGGCGCAGCGCGGCGTGGCGCAGGCCGAACAGCGCCGAGCACTCCCAGGCGCCGAACAGCACGATGGCGCTCAGCAGCACGAGCATCGCGGCCGGGGGCAGCGCGAACAGCACCGCCAGCAGCACCACGATCAGGACGGTGGCGGTGAGGATGCGCTGGCGCAGCGAGTCGCTCACGGGGCCGCTTTCAGCGCCGTGGCGCCCTCGCCGGCGGCCTGTCCGAAGCGCCGCTCGCGACCGGCAAAGAAGGCGAGCGCCCGGGCGAACTCCGTGGCGTCGAAGTCCGGCCAGAGCAGGTCGCTGAAGTACAGCTCCGCGTAGGCCAGGTTCCAGAGCAGAAAATTGCTCAGGCGCCGCTCCGCGCCGGTGCGGATCAGCAGATCGGGATCGGGTAGCGTGCCGAGCTCGAGCGCCGCGGCGAAGTGCGCCTCGTCGATGGCCGTGAGCGCCAGCGCGCCGCTCGTGCACTGCGTGGCGAGCGCACGGGCCGCCTGCACGATGTCCCAGCGTCCCCCGTAGCTCACCGCCACCTGCAGCTTCAGTCCCGTGTTGTGCGCGGTGCGTTGCTCGGCGGCGGCAATCTGCGCCTGCAGGCGCACCGAGAGGGCGTGCCGGTTGCCGATGATCCGCAGCCGCACCGCCTGGCGGTCGAGCTCGCTCACTTCGCGGTCGATGGCCTCGAGGAACAGTCCCATCAAGCTCGCGACCTCCTCGGCCGGCCGCGACCAGTTCTCGCTCGAGAAGGCGAACAGCGTCAGCGCCTCGATCCCGAGGCGCGCGCACTCGCGCACGCACAGGCGCACCGGCTCGAGCCCCGCCTTGTGCCCCGCCGTGCGCGCCAGGCCCCGGGCGGCCGCCCAGCGCCCATTGCCATCCATGGTGATGGCGATGTGTCGCGGCAACGGCGCGGACGCGGCTGTTTCGGTCACGGCGTGCGCCATCAGACCTGCATGATCTCCTTTTCCTTGGCGAGCAGATGCTGCTCGATCTCGCCGATGTACTTGTCGGTGAGCTTCTGGATGTCCGTCTCGGCGCGCCGCTCGTCATCCTGGGTGATCAATTTTTCCTTGAGCAGTTCCTTGACGTCGTTCATCACGTCGCGGCGCACGTTGCGCACCGCCACCCGCGCGTTCTCCGCGTCGGCCTTGAGCACCTTGGTGATCTCGCGCCGGCGCTCCTCGGTGAGCGGCGGCATCGGGATGCGGATCACCGTTCCGGCGGTCATGGGCGTCAAGCCGAGGTCGGACTTGAAGATCGCCTTCTCGATCGCCTGCACGACGGTCTTCTCCCACGGGGAGATCACCAGCGTGCGCCCATCCTCCACGGCGATGCTGGCCACCTGCTGCAGCGGGACGTCCGAGCCGTAGTAATCGACCTTCAGGTGCTCGATCAGGCTCGGATGCGCCCGACCGGTACGCAGTTTCTTCAGATCCGTCTGGAAACTCTGCACGCACTTGCTCATGCGCTCGCGCGCGTCGTTCTTCACATCATCGAGCATGCTCACACTCCGGGCCGAATCGGCTCACTCGCAGGTTACGACCGTGCCCACCTCGTCGCCGCGGACGATGCGGGTCAGATCCCCTGGATTGTTCAGATTGAACACCTGCAATGGCAAGTGGTTGTCGCGGCACATGACGATGGCGGTGGCATCCATGACGTTGAGCTTCTCGGCGAGCACCCGGTCGAAGGTGAGCCGGCGGTAGCGCTGGGCGGCGGGATTACGCATCGGATCGTCGGAGTAAACCCCGTCGACCTTGGTCGCCTTCAGCAGCACATCGGCCGTGATCTCGATCGCGCGCAGGGCCGCGGCGGTGTCCGTGGTGAAGAACGGGTTGCCGGTGCCGGCCGCGCAGATCACCACCCGACCCTTCTCCAGATGGCGCACGGCGCGGCGGCGGATGTAGTCCTCGCACACCTGGTTGATGCGCACCGCCGACATCACGCGCGCGTACAGTCCGCGGCTCTCGAGCGCATCCTGCATGGCAAGGGCGTTCATC
>JAJXWE010000377.1 GCA_021781775.1 Pseudomonadota bacterium
GGGTGCACAGATGCCGCCGATTCAGCAACAGATATTGCGGGCAGGTCTCGCCATACACCGCGAGCCCGTGGCCGCGCGCCCAGGCAATCTGCTCCATCGCCTGCCCGCTGGAGACATGCACGATCAGGATCGGTGTCCGCACGATCTCCGCGAATGTGATCGCGCGATGCGTGGCCTCTCGCTCGCCGGCGATGGAATGCGCGTCGGCGACGTGCTCGATGGCGTGCTTGCCCTCGGCGAGCAGCTTTTCTGTCAGCCATTCGATGCAGTCGTCGTTCTCGGCGTGCACCATCACCAGCAGCCGCTCCCGCCGCGCCGCGTCGAGCACGCGCAGCACCTGTCGGTCCTCCAGCTTGAAGCCTGCGTAGGTCAAGTAGATTTTCAGGGACGTGTAGCCGTCCATTGCCAAGTTCGGCAGATCTCGACCGAGGAACCGCTCCGACGGATCGGTGACGATCAGATGGATGCCGTAGTCCAGCACGGCATTGCCCTCGGCGCGGCGGCGATAGTCGGCCACCACGTCGGGCAGCGACTGCCCCGGCAGCGGCATGGCGAACGGGATCACCGTCGTCGTGCCGCCGCAGGCCGCCGACATGGTACCGGAACGAAAGTCGTCCGCCGTCTCCACGCCTTCGTAGGTTTGCTGGTCCATGTGGCAATGACTGTCGATGCCGCCGGGCAGCACCAGCTTGCCGGCGGCATCGATCACCAAATCCGCCGGGCGGTCGAGTTCACCGATGGCAACGATGCGCCCGTCGCGCACGCCGATATCGGCCGCGAACACATCGCTTACCGTGGCGACGGTGCCACCGCGAATAATCAGGTCGAGCCGTTGCATCGCGCATTCTCCAGACGACGGAGGCTGTATGTTTGAGCCCGGAGTTTGATGGTGCGATCTTCTCACGCGATCGGAGGGAAGCGCTATGGGTCAGGTTCTCCACGGCAGCGCCAACGACGGAGGCAGTCCGTCGAGCGATACAGCATAGTCGGGAGAGCCTGAGGGCCCAGGCCGGGCGCTACTCGGCTGCTGCCGGGACATCCCACCGCCGCAGTCGGGCGCCACTGCGCCAGCCTCTGGCGGTCGTTCCGCGACGCCCAGCCTTCCCTGCCTGGATCGCGATTGTCCATGACACACCTCCAGGGCGGAAATCGCCCGCTTACGCGGTGTCACGTGCAACCGTGGTGCGGGGGAGTGGCTCAAAAGCAAAACACTCCCGGCCGGGATGGCTCGGGAGTGTCGATTTCGTTGGTTGCGGGGACTTGCAACCATCTTGATTTGCTGCTCTCGGGATAGGTCTGAGCCGCCTACATTCCGGGACCCTCCGTTGTCAGCGAGAATAGTCGCTTGCCCTACCGACTCGCGTCGGGACCCGACGCCGATCAACGCCAGGTTCGTAATTTCAATCCACGCCGCCGCGCGGGGGCGCCCCTCCGCCTCGCTCTGCCCCGGGAGCGCGCGCACGTTGAGTGTGTTTCGGCGTGGAAAAAGGGCTCTGACTCAATCTCGGTGCAGGTTGGGTAGGCTTGACGGACAGACGGAGGAGAGAGTTAGCCATGCCGTGCACGACATTTCAGCCGATGACGCCCGCCGGTTTGGTCGTCGATGCGATAACGATGGACGGCGACAGGATGGTGGTGAGCACGCGGGCCGCGACGATCAGCGCGGCGTGCCCGGAGTGTGGTCGGCCCTCCAGCCGGGTACATAGCCGCTATCAGCGACGGCTGCTCGACCTGCCTTCGCACGGGCGATGTGTCCGCCTGAGCGTGTCAGTGCGCCGGTTTCGCTGTAGCGACCCAGCGTGCCGGAGGCGGATCTTTGGCGAGCCGTTGGCCGCTGACGTGGCGCCCCGCGCGGCCCGGCGCACGTCGCGGCTCGAACGGATCGTTCATCACCTCGGGGTCGCGCTGGGCGGGCGCCCGGGCGCGAGCCTGGCTCGACGACTGATGCTGCCGGTCAGCCGGGATACCTTGCTACGGGTGGTGCGGCGACGCGCCAGGCCGGTGAACCAGGAACCTGTTCGGGTGCTCGGCATCGATGACTTTGCGTGGAAGCGCGGACAGCGCTACGGCACGCTGCTGTGCGACCTGCAACGGCGCCGGATTGTCGATCTGCTGCCGGATCGGGAGCCCGCGACGGTCGAGCGCTGGCTGGCGGCGCATCCGGAGATCATCGTCGTCTCGCGCGACCGCGGCGGCGGATACGGACCGGCGGCATCGAGTGCCGCGCCGCAGGCGGTGCAGGTCGCGGATCGGTGGCACCTGATGGAGAACGCTTCCGCTGCGTTCCTGGAGGCGGTGCGGCGGTCGATGCGCGCCATCCACCAAATCCTGGGCTCAACCGTGGTCGACCCGGCGCTGCTGAGCTGTGCCGAGCGCATCCAGTACGACGGCTTTCTGCGCAGGCAGGAGAGCAACCAGACGATCAGAGACCTCGCCCGCAACGGCGCTTCGATCAAGGCAATCACGCGGCTGACCGGCCGGAGTCGCAAGCTGGTCCGCAGTGTGCTGCGTGGCGCGGATGACGACGTGTTCCGCTGTAGGGCGAGCGTTCTCGAGCCGCATCTCGCCAAGCTCGGCGCCGAGTGGGAGGCCGGCTGCCAGAATGGCGCCGAGTTGTGGCGACGACTGCGCGCCGCCGGCTTCAAAGGCAGCCTGCGGGTGGTCACCGAATGGACCACCCGACGGCGCCGACGCGACGTGGCGGGGCTGCAGCATGCTCGCAGGCCCCCGCCAGCGCGGCTGCTCAGCCGATTGATGACGGTGCGGCGCGAGCAATTGTCCAAGGCCGACGCCATCACGGTCGCCGCGATCGAGACCGGCGTACCGACGCTGGCGGCAGCGCGCGATCTGCTGGACCGGTTTCACCGCATGCTGCGGACCCGCGACGTCGATGCACTGCCACGCTGGTTGGCCAATACAGAAGGCAGTTTGCTGAGCGCGTTTGGCAAAGGCATCAAGACAGACCTCGCTGCGGTGAAAGCTGCCCTCACCGAGCCTTGGTCGAATGGCCAGACCGAGGGCCAGATCACCAAGCTCAAGCTCGTGAAGCGGCAGATGTATGGTCGCGCCGGCCTCGATCTCCTCCGCGCACGCCTCATCATCCCAGCCTGACACTGCCAACCTGCACCGAGATTGAGTCAGAGCCCTTTTTCCACGCCGAAACACATCCAAATGACCTGCCACT
>JAJXWE010000378.1 GCA_021781775.1 Pseudomonadota bacterium
ATTCCCGCGGCCACGATACCGGTGACCGGCTGCTGCAGGAAGTCGCGCGCCGCATCCGCACCGCGGTGCGCGACGAGGACATGGTCGTGCGCATGGGCGGTGATGAGTTCATTGTGGTGCTTCGCCGTGTGCTTACTGTCGGTGAGGTCGGGGAAACCGCCGCGCGACTGGCCCAGACGCTCAATGCCGCCGTGGTGATCGACGGCCGGACGCTGGTCGCGACCGCCAGCATCGGTGTGAGTCTCTTCCCGCGCGACGGCCAGACCATGAGCGAGCTGTTGCGTCAATCCGACACGGCGATGTATCAGGCGAAGGATCGCGGCCGGAACACCTTCCAGCAGTTCACTCCGGCGATGGATCGCAAGCTCAAGGAGCGGGTGGCGATCGAGAACAGCCTGCGTCGCGCGCTCGCCGAGCGCCAGCTGCACCTGCATTATCAACCGATCGTCGACATCCGCACGCACCGCGTGGTGGCGCTCGAGGCGCTCCTGCGCTGGCGGGCGCACAGCGCCTTCATAAGGCCGAGCCGGTTCATCGCCATCGCGGAGGAGACCGGCCTGATCGTGCCGATCGGGGAGTTCGTCGCGCGTCAGGCGCTCGCGGATCTGCGCCGCTGGCGGGACGCGGGAGCGTCCGTCGCGCCGGTCTCGCTCAATGTCTCTGCCGTGCAGCTGCACCGCACCGACTTCCCGGCCATGCTCGCCGGGCTCCTCACGCGGTATGACATCGCTGCCCGCATGGTGCAGGTCGAGCTGAACGAGAGCGCCCTGTTCGAGCGGCATGACCGCCGCGGTGATCCGGCGCAGCATGCGATCGAGCGGCTGCGCGAACTGGGCGTGCGCATCGTGATCGACGATTTCGGCACCGGTTATTCCAGCTTGTCCTATCTGAAGCGCTGGCGCGTCGACGTTCTGAAGATCGATCGCAGTTTCATCCGTGATCTCAGCGGCGACACGGGCGACCGGGCAATCGTCGAGGCCATCATCGCCATGGCGCGACATCTGAACATCGAGGTGGTCGCCGAGGGTGTCGAACGACTGCGGGACCTGTACAAGCTGCGCGAGCTGGGCTGCGAGCTGGCGCAGGGGATGCTCCTCGCCACGCCCGTGCCTGCCGAGCAGTGCCTGCAATTCCTGACCGGCGCACCGCTCAGCATCGACGCGCCGGAAGTTCTTGCGGATGTGCTCGGGGGGGCAGGCGCGGCGTAATCGCATGCACCCCGCGCCGCCCCAGCGTGTCCGGTCCTCAACGCCCGGCGTGCGCCGCCAGCCCGGCCCGCGCGGGAGCGTTGGTCGCTTAGATGCCGGCGTACCAGGTGTAGCCCTGGTCCTCCCAGTAGCCGCCGTGGCCTTGACCGAATGGGCGGTAGCTCGAGACCAGCTGGATGTGCATGACGTACTTGGCCATCTTGTAACCGAGCTGACGGCCGAGGCGCAGACGGATCGGGGCGCCGTACGTGATCGGCAGCGTCTCACCGTTCAGAGCATAGGCGAGGAGCGTCTGCGGATGCGCAGCGGTCCGCAGGTCGATGCTCTCGTAGTAGTAATCGCGGCCGTCGTCCATCGGGTCGGCGCAGAAGAACATCACGTAGCGCGCCTGGGGTTTCGGAAGGACGAGCGCGAGTACGTCGCGCAGCAGGGGCCCAGTCCACTGTCCGATGCAGCTCCATCCCTCGACGCAGTCGTGGCGCGTTATCTGGGTCTGCGCGCGCATGGCGCGCAGATCGGCAAGTGAAAATGACCGGGGACGCTCGACCAGTCCATCGACGTTCAGGCGCCAGTCCTGGAAGCCGTTCTTCGCCAACGCCTGGTATTGCGCATTGTCGGGGTTGGTGGTGCCGTTGGGACGGAATACCGGGGCGATGTCCGCCCGGGTGTACTGCGGCGCCAGCGCGTCGCGCGAGACCAGCAGGCGCTGCGCGTCGCGCGTGAGCCACTGCGCCGCGCTCAATATGGACTGCGTCTGGGGTAGATTAGACAGGCGGTCGCAGCCGCCGAGCAGCAGTGAGGTGGTGCCGGCGCCGAGGCCGAGCAGCAACTTTCGCCGACGGGCGCTGATGATCTCACTCATGTCCGGCTCCTGGTTCTCCGTCGGAAGCGGTCTCGATCGCGTAGCGCCCGGTGATCATCGAGCGCAGGTTGTTCCACGGTCCCGACAACACCACCATGAGAATGTGCACGACGAAAAAGGCCAGCAGCGTCATCGCGCAGATGAAATGAATCGTGCGCGCGCTCTGCCGTCCGTCAAACACGGTGAGCAGCCAGGGGAATCCCGCGTCCATCGTGGGCGACATCGTCAGGCCAGTCAGGACGATCAGCGGACCCACGAAGAAGATGATGAACAAATAGGCGAGCTTCTGGATGCCGTTGTAGTGTCGCGCCTCCTCGCCTCGCGGGAAGCGCAGCCGGGCGTGATCGATGAACGTCCTGCCGAGCCGCCGCCAGTCTTCCCGCCCCGGCAAAAGGTCGCGGCGCAGGTGGCCGGAGAGCACGCCGAAGCTCACGTAGACCGTGCCGTTGATGAGGAGCACCCAGGCGAAGAACAGGTGCCACAGCCGCCCCATCGCGAGCCAGGTGTCGCTCGGCAGCGTGGCCCAGCGCGGGAAGCCTCGCTCGGTATCGTTGCCGTCGCCACCCTTGGACCAGCCGAACCATCCCGTGGTCGTGAAGGTGTGCGAGCCGACGGTGGTGACGCCCCAGGTCCGGCCCCGGTCGTCCTGCAGGGCTTCCATGCTGAGGATCGGGCGCGAGAAATGGGACGTGGCGCCCCAGTACAGTGCCGGGTGAGCATTGAAGATCTGCAGTCCGCTCATGAGCATGATGATCAGGGTGAAGAAGTTCACCCAGTGCAGGACGCGGACCGCCCCGGAATGCCGGTACATCAGGCGCTTGCTGGTCATGCCCCACCTGTTCTGCCGTGCCCCCCGCGCGGCACCACGAGCATACTCCCCGGACTCGGGGCGGACCAGGACGTGAGAGAATGACCGCGCATGGACTCCGTGCCGTCACCCGCAGCCCTATCCGCTCGCCAGTGCGCCGATGCCGTGCTGATGGTGCGGCCCGCCCGTTTCGGATACAACCCCGAGACCGCCTCGAGCAATACTTTTCAGCGCGCCGGCGATGTCGGTGACGCCGCCGCGGCCGGCCGCGCCGAGTTCGATGGCCTGGCCAC
>JAJXWE010000379.1 GCA_021781775.1 Pseudomonadota bacterium
GTCGCAGCGCGGGCGGCGCTTGACGGCGCCGTCGCGCGGCTCGCAAGTGCGAGTGCAGAGGTCAAGTCAGCCCGTCTGGCACTCAGTTACACCACTGTGGAGGCGGCGCAGGCCGGCCACGTCACCCAGAAATCTGTGGCGGTCGGAAATTACGTCGCGCCTGGACAAGAGCTCATGGCAATCGTCCCGCGCCAGCTGTGGATTACGGCGAACTTCAAGGAAACAGATCTGGACCTCATCCATCCCGGGCAGCGGGTGAGCATCAACATCGATGCCTGTCCGAACGCGCGGGCGCACGGGCTCGTCGCATCGATCCAGCGCGGTTCTGGAGAGGCGTTCGACCTGTTGCCGCCGCAGAACGCCACGGGCAACTACGTCAAGATCGTGCAGCGCGTACCGGTGCGGATTGACTTCGATGCGCTGCCGCGCGACTGCGTGCTCGGTCCGGGCATGTCGGTCGAACCTGACATCAGGCTCAATTGACATGGCTGCGACCGCTCGGGGGGGCGCGGCGGCCAACATCTGGACGCCCGCACGCTCCGCCGCCGGGCGGCATAGCCCCTGGCTGATAGCTGTCGTTATCTCCATTTCGGCCTTCATGGAGGTTCTTGACACCGCCATTGCCAACGTATCGTTGCGCCACATCGCGGGCTCTCTGGCAGTCAGCTACGATCAGTCGACCTGGGTGCTAACCACATACCTCGTTGCCAACGCTGTGGTCATCCCGATGAGCAGCTGGCTGAGTGACGTGTTCGGGCGCAAGCGTTATTACATGTTCAGCGTTGCGCTGTTCACGGCGTCCTCACTGTGCTGCGGGATTGCGTCCTCGCTGCCCTTCCTGATCGTGTCACGTGTCGCGCAGGGCCTGGGCGGCGGTGGTCTGCAGCCGAATACGCAAGCAATGCTGGTCGATTCCTTTCCGCCTTCTTCCAGAGGCAAGGCGATGGCGGTGTACGGCTTTACCGTCATCCTGGCGCCGATGCTGGGACCGCTGCTGGGCGGCGTGATTACCGACCGCTTCTCGTGGCACTGGATCTTCCTTATCAACGTGCCGATCGGTCTGCTCTCGCTGAGCCTCGTCAGCGGCTTGGTCGATGAGCCGCCCCTGCTCGTCGAGGAGCGACGCGAGCGTTGGCGTCGTGGAATCCATTTCGATTTTCCAGGAGCTTTGCTGATTGCGCTGGGCCTGGGCTTTCTTGAGATCATGACCGATCGCGGCGTCCAGGACGACTGGTTTGGCAGTCCCTTGATACGTTTTGCGGCGCTGACTGCCGCCGCGTGCATCGCAGGCTTCGTGATTTGGGAGTTGTGGACCCCAAGGCCGCTGCTGGACATGCATCTGTTTAAGCACCGCAATTTTGCCGCCGGCTCGCTCATCGTCATGGTGATTGGGGTGATTTTGTTCGGAACGACTCAGTTCGTCCCGCAGCTTGTTCAGCAGGTGCTCGGCTACACGGCGACCGATGCTGGGCTGGTGCTCACATTCGGCGGCATGATCACCATAGTCACCATGCCGCTCGCCGGGGCCCTCAGCGGACGCGTGCAACCACGCCTTCTCATGGGAATTGCGTTCCCAGTGGTCGCGATGTCGCTGTGGATGATGTCCCGCTTCACGGTCAACACAACCTTCACCGAAATCGCGATCGCCCGTGCTTGGCAATCCGGAGCCATCCCATTTCTGTTCGTGCCGTTGATGAGCGCCGCCTACATTGGCGTTCCGCCGCAGCGAACGGGCAATGCGACCGCCATCATAAATGTTGCTCGCAATGTCGGCGGCAGCGTCGGAATAGGCATGGTTCAGGCCTTGTTCGCGCGCCGTGAACAGTTCCATCAGGCGCGCATGGTGAGTCGACTGCAGCCGCTGAACCCCGTTTTCGAGCATGCTGTTCGCTCGCTTGCGCAGACTTTCATGGTGCACGGCGTCGCGGCGGCGGTGGCGACGCGGGTGGCGATCGGTCAGATCTACGCGCTCATGCAGCGTCAAGCGCTGATGATGTCCTTCGCGGATGTCTTCCGAGCCCTGATGTTGTTCGTGCTGGCCATCTCACCCCTGCTGTTGCTGCTGAAGCGAGGCCCGATCGATCATCGACGCGGCGCCGAGCCGGCGGGCGAAATCGTGTGATGTCCCTGACCCTCGCGCACGCGCTCGAGCGTGATGGCGCCGACCCTCTGCGGGCGCTGCGCAACCGGTTCGCATTACCTCGCACGGGATCGGGCGAGACGCCGATCTATCTCTGCGGTCATTCCCTGGGACCGATGCCGCGCGCCGCACGCGAGGAGGTCTGCGCGGCGCTCGAGGACTGGGAGCAGCTCGCGGTGCTCGGCCACGAACATGCACGCCGGCCCTGGATCACATACCATGACGCGCTCGCGGAACCGACCGCCGAACTGCTCGGTGCTCACACCGAGGAGATCGCGATCATGAACTCCCTCAGTGTCAATCTGCAGTTGATGCTGGCGAGCTTCTACCGCCCCGCAGGGGCGCGGCGCTGCATCCTCATCGAGGCCGGCGCTTTCCCATCCGACCGATATGCGGCGGCCACACACCTGCTTTGGCACGGTGTGGAGCCGGCCGAGGCACTGATCGAACTCGCCCCGCGACCCGGCGAGGATTGCGTGAGCGAGCAGGCAGTCGAATCATTGCTTGCGGCGCGCGGCGAGCAGATCGCACTGGTGCTCTGGCCGGGCGTGCAGTATCTGACCGGGCAGTCGTTTGACCTGCCCCGTATCGCCCGCGCGGCGCACGGCGCCGGCGCGCTGGTGGGTTTCGATCTAGCGCACTCGGTGGGAAACATGCCGTATCCGCTGCGGGATCTTGCCGCCGACTTCGCAGTCTGGTGCAGCTACAAGTATCTCAACGCCGGACCCGGTGCCACCGGGGGCTGCTTCGTGCACCGGCGGCATCACGTGAGCGACCGACCGCGGCTCGCTGGCTGGTGGGGTCACGAGCTCGCCACGCGATTCCAGATGCCGCAGGCATTCGTGGCGGCCCCGGGAGCGGCGGGATTCCAGCTGAGCAACCAGTCGGTGCTCGGTGCCGCGCCGTTGATCGCCTCCCTTGCGCTGTTCCGCGAGGCGGGCGTGCAGCGGCTGCGTGAGAAATCGGTGGCACTCACCGATTTCCTTGCACAGCTTCTTGAGGCGCGCCTGCCCG
>JAJXWE010000380.1 GCA_021781775.1 Pseudomonadota bacterium
CCGGTCCCGCGCGGTGTGACGCTGGAGGAAGCCGCGGGGCTGCCCGAGACGGTCTTCACCGTGTACTACAACGTCTGGGAACGCTCGCGGCTGAAGGCCGGGGAGTGGCTGCTCGTGCATGGAGGCTCGAGCGGGATCGGCACGACCGCCATCGTGCTCGCCAAAGCCTTCGGCGCCCGCGTGGTCGCGACCGCCGGCAGTCCCGAGAAATGCGCCGCGTGCCGCAGTCTCGGTGCCGAGTTCGCCATCGACTACAAGCGCGAGGACTTCGTGGCCGCGACGCTCGCGGCGACTGCGGGGCGCGGCGCCGATGTCATTCTCGACATGGTCGGCGGGGAATACGTGGCGCGCGACATGGCCGCCGCCGCGCCGGAGGGGCGCATCGCGGTGATTGCCACCCAGGGCGGACGTAGCGCGCAGATAGATCTGACCCAACTGATGACCAAGCGGCTGATGATCGGCGGCTCATCGCTGCGCCCGCAGACCATCGAGCGCAAGGGCGAGCTTGCCGCGGCGCTGCGCGAGCGGATCTGGCCGCTGATCGAGTCGCATGGGCTGCATCTGCCCACCCACGCGCGATTTCCCCTCGCCGAGGCGGCTCGGGCACACGCCCTGATGGAATCGGGCAGCCACATCGGCAAGCTCCTGCTGCTCACCTGAGGCGGCGCTCGTTGCTCCGCTTGGGCGCGTGCCCGTGCCGCAACCAACGGTGCGCAGGCGCAAAGCTGAGCGGCTCGCCGGCGGGCGTCCCTGCGGCGGCTCAGCGTACCGGCAGCACGGTCGAGCGCGTCACGGTGCGCATCGCAAAGCTCGACTGCACGCGCACCACGCTCGGCAGGCGGGTGAGGTGCTGGCTGTGGATGCGCTCGAAATCATCCAGGTCCGCCACGACCAGGCGCAGCAGATAGTCATGCTCGCCGGTCATCAGATAGCACTCCATGACCTGCGGGATGCGGCGCACCGCCGCCTCGAAGGCCTCGAGCCCCGACTGGCTCTGCCGGTCGAGCGTGATGCTGACGAACACGTTGACCGGATAGCCGGCCTTGTGCGGATCGATCAGTGCCGTGTAGCCCTCCACCAGCCCGGACTCCTCGAGCGCCTTGACGCGGCGCAGGCAGGCCGACTCGGACAGATTGACCTCGCTGGCGAGGCGCGCATTGGTGATGCGGGCGTCCTGCTGCAGGTGGCGCAGGATGGCGTGATCGTAGCGGTCAAGCTCCATAGGCGAAATATTCTGCCATTAAATTATAAGTTTGAGACGGAATCTGTTGTCTGGCTGCCAGAAGCGGTCCATTTCGCAAGCTCGCGCCAGCGCCTCTCCGTAAGCTGCTGATCCATCGAGCATAGGGGGAGATCATCATGCGAATCGGCGTTCCGCGCGAAATCAAAGTTCACGAGTATCGGGTCGGACTGGTGCCGGCGGGGGTGCGTGAGCTCACTGCCGCAGGTCACGAGGTACTGATCGAGACCGCGGCCGGCGAGGGCATCGGCATTCCCGATGCCGATTACCGGGCCGTCGGCGCCCGCATCGTCGCAAGCGCCGCGGACGTGTTCGCCAATGCAGAGCTCGTGGTCAAGGTGAAAGAGCCGCAGCCCGGCGAGTGCGCGATGCTGCGTGCCGGCCAGGTGCTCTTCACCTACCTGCACCTGGCGCCGGATCCGACCCAGGCGCGCGCGCTGATGGCCTCCGGGGCCACCGCCATCGCCTATGAGACGGTGACCCGGCGCGGAACGCTGCCGCTGCTGACGCCGATGAGCGAGGTGGCCGGGCGGATGTCGGTGCACGTCGGGGCCGGCTGCCTGCAGAAAGCCAACGGGGGGCGCGGCGTGCTGCTCGGCGGGGTGCCGGGCGTGCTGCCGGGCAAGGTGGTCATTCTCGGCGGCGGGGTGGCGGGCACGCACGCGGCGCAGATGGCCGTCGGCCTGCATGCCGACGTCACGGTCGTGGACCGCTCGATCGAACGGCTGCGCGAGCTGTCGGATCAGTTTGGTGCCTCGCTGCGCACCGAGTATTCCACCGCGGCGGCCATCGAGCGGCTGGTGCGCGAGGCGGATCTGGTGATCGGCGCGGTACTGATCACCGGGGCGGCCGCCCCGAAGCTCCTCACCCGCCCGATGCTCTCGAGCATGCAGCCCGGATCGGTGCTGGTCGACATCGCCATCGACCAGGGTGGCTGCTTCGAGACCAGCCGTCCGACCACGCACGCCGAGCCGACCTTCAGCGTCGACGGCATCGTGCATTACTGTGTGGCCAACATGCCGGGCGCGGTGGCGCGCACTTCCACGTTCGCGCTCACGAACGCCACGCTGCCCTACGTGCGCCAGCTGGCCGATCTGGGCTGGCAGGAGGCGCTGCGCCAGGATCCGGGGTTCGCGGCCGGATTGAACGTGCACGCCGGCGCGATCACCCACCCGGCGGTGGCGCAGTCGCTCAAACTGCCGCTCGCGTCCTCCCCGCTGAAGGCCGGTTAAACGCATGTAACGTCTGGCGCGGTGCGGGCGGCTGCCGGTAGGCTAGCCGCTCGCGCCGCATGGGACGGCGTGGCGGCGCACCGGCGCCCGTTCACTCAGCCAGGAGATCTCACGATGCGCCCGACCCGATGGATTCTGCCGCTTGCGCTGCTCGCGGCCTCGGCTGGCACGGCCTTCGCCAAGCCCGTCACCTACGTCTGCGATCCGGCCCACACGCACCCGAGCTTCTCTACCGATCACATGGGCGGCCTGTCGGTGTGGCGCGGCATCTTCACCAAGACGAGCTGCACCATCGTCTTCGACCCCGAGGCGCACACCGGTACGGTCCAAGTGACGGTCGACACCGCCTCAGACGATTTTGGCCAGGCGCAGCTCGACAAGGATGCCCGCGGAGCGCAGTTGCTCGATGTCGCCCAGTACCCGACCGCGACGTACGTCGGGCGCCTCGCGGACTTTCAGCACGGCGCTCCGACGCGTGTGCTCGGCAAGTTCACGCTGCACGGGGTCACTCGTCCGCTGACGCTGATTATCCGGCACTTCGAGTGCAAGGAAGTTGCCATGATGCACCAGTACCGGTGCGGGGCGGACGCCTTTGCCGAGTTCAACCGGGCCGACTACGGCATCTCTTTCGGACGCACCATGGGCTTCCAGATGTGGGTGCGGCTGCACATCCAGGT
>JAJXWE010000381.1 GCA_021781775.1 Pseudomonadota bacterium
TTCGCATACCGCGCCGGCCGCGAGCGTCCCGCGACGTCGAGGCGGGCGTACGGCATCGAATCGTACAGGTAAGGTTCCAGGTATACGTGTCCGGCGGGCAACGTGGCGGCATTGGGCGCAAGCAGCGGCCCAGTCCACCACGCATCGCTCAGCGGCTGCGGCGCCGCGCCAAGCGGCGTAATCCGGAGCGCCAGGGCCGCCACCATGACCACCCGCAACCCTGGGCTGAGCCGCCCGAATTGTTTCCTCGTCCCCATCGCACCGGCCCCTGCGGGCGCATTGTCGCGCCCACGTAAAAGGTGGAGCATCTGCCTGCGTCGGGCAAGCGGTACCTTTCACTCGGCGGGCGGTCACGTCCACACTGGCGGCCGACGCACCTTGCGCGCTACGCTGCGCAGATAGTCCTATGCCGGCCTATATCGCTCTGCTGCGCGCGGTCAATGTCGGCGGTACCCAGCTGCCGATGGATGCCTTGCTCGCGATGTGTCGGTCGGCCGGCTTCGAGCAGGCCCGCACCTATGTTGCCTCGGGTAACGCGCTGTTCCGCAGCCGCCTCCGGGCACAGCAGGTCAGACACGCGCTCGAGGCGCGGCTCGCCGAGTTCCTCTGCAAGCCGGTCGGTGTGCACGTGCGCACCGCCGCCGAGCTCGCGACGGTGCTGGCCGAGAACCCCTTCACGGGCACGCCCCCTGGCCGCACCGTGACTGTGTTTCTGCACGGACCGCCGCCAGCCGGTGCGCTCGAGGGCGCGCACGGACTCGGCGCGGAGCAACTCGCGCTCGGCCGGCGCGAAATCTACGTGGCGTACCCGGACGGTATTGGCGCCTCCAAGCTGGTGATCCCGGCGGCCAGGACGGGCACGGCGCGCAATCTGAACACGATCAGCCGGCTCGTCGCGCTGGCCACGGCGCTGTAGGCAGAGGCGGACCGATGAGCAAAACGGTCGAACAGTGGCTGACCGAGTATTCGGACGCGCATCGGCACCCGGTCAACCGCGCACTGCACACGGTATGCGTGCCAGCCATTCTGTTCGCGATCGTGGCGCTGCTGTGGAGCAGCCGCATCGCCGGGGTACGCGCGTCGTATCTGCTGATGATCCTGGTAGCCCCGTTTTACCTGCATCTCGGTGCGCGGGCCGCGATCGCCATGGCGGCGCAGCTCGGCGCGTGTATCCTCGCGCTGCATTTCTGGCCGGCGGGGATCGCCCTGCGCCCTGCCGCCCTCGGGCTGTTCGTCCTCGGGTGGATCGGTCAGTTCGTCGGACACACCATCGAGGGACGGCGCCCGAAGTTCTTCCAGGACCTGACGTTCATGCTGATCGGCCCGTTGTGGGTCGTGCTGAAATGAGCGCCGCGGTGGCGCTCCTGCGAGCCGCGTGCCGGAAGGAGTCGTGATGTCCGCTGAGGATCACTTCCCGCTGGATGGGGGCTGTGACTGTGGTCGCGTCCGCTATCGCCTGACATCGCGCCCGCTGTTCGTGCACTGCTGCCACTGCCGCTGGTGCCAGCGCGAGAGCGGCGCCGCCTTCGCGCTGAATGCGCTCATCGAGTCGGAGCGGCTGGTGCACCTGCGCGAGGAGCCGCAGATCATCGATACGCCCTCCCAGAGCGGCCGCGGCCAGCGGATCGCCCGCTGCCCGCACTGCCGGATCGCGCTGTGGAGCCACTATTCCGGGGCCGGACCGATCCTGCGCTTCGCGCGGGTCGGCACGCTGGATACCCCCGATGCGCTGCGCCCGGACATCCACATCTTCACGGCCTCGAAGCAGCCCTGGGTGGTGCTGCCCCACGGCACCCCGGCAGTAGCGGAGTTCTACGACCCCAAGGCGTACTGGCCGCCGGAGAGCCTGGAGCGCCGCCAGGCCTTTTTGCCGCAGCTGCTCGCCTACCGGGCCGCCCGGGAGGCCAGCCCGCCGCGACGCCCCTGAGCGCGCCGGCTGTGGCCCGCACCGGGCCTCCGGGATAGGCTGGCGCCCCCGGCCGGCGGGGCGGCGCTGCAACTTCTTGGCGCGTCCCGTGTTCTTGCCTCAAACGATGATCTACCCGTGCAATTGGCAAGCTCAAGGCCCGATTCCAAAGAGTTCGCAGCGTTCATGCGCGCCTATCAGGACATGGTTTTCTCCACGGCAGTGCGGCTGACCGGCAGTCCCGCGCAGGCCGAGGACATCAGCCAGGACGTGTTCCTGAAGGCGTACGAGAACTTCGAGCGGCTGCGCGACAGTGCGACGGCCGGCGGCTGGCTTAAGACCGTCGCCACCCATCTGACGCTGAACCATCTGACCCGTCACCGCAAGCGCTGGCGGCTGTTCTCCGAGGTGTTCACCGACGAGGCGGGCGAGGAGGAGATCGAGGACGCCAGCGCCACGCTCGAGGGCGCGCTGCAGCAGCTCGACCGGGCACAGCGGCACGCACTGCTCGAGCAGGCGCTGCGCGGACTGCCGGAGCATCAGCGCGTGCCGCTCGTTCTGTTTCATTTCGAGGAGATGTCCTACCAGGACATCGCCGCCCGTCTCGGCCACTCGCTGGCCAAGGTCAAGACCGACATCCTGCGCGCGCGCCTGGCCATGGCCAAGGCGCTCGCCGGGAGCGGGCTCGAACCGAGCACCGACCGGAGCTGCACACCGTCATGAAGTCCCGCAATCCCGAACACGAGCAGCAGCTCGAGCGCCTGGCGCACCAGGTGCTGCGCGAGTGCCCTCCCTGCCCCGCACCGGCCTCCCTGGAGGCACGCGTGCTGCGGGCCATCGAACAGCACGCGCAGCCGCACGGCGCCGGCCTCGCCCGCTGGCCGCGGGCCGCACGCGCGCTGCTGATTGCCGCATGCGCGCTGTGCGTGCCGCTGGTGTGGATGCTGGCGGCGCTGCTGCGCGGCCATGTGACGCACGCGCTGGCCGATTCCAGCGTCGGGCACGTGGTCATGGGCGTGAGCGGCACGAGCCGCTCGCTCCTCGGCCTCGGCGAGCTCGCCGTGCGCCTCTCGCACCTGATTCCCTCAGACTGGTTGCTCGGCGGGTTGTTCATCGTGAGCGCGGTATATGCGGGACTGATCGCGCTCGGCTACCTCCTGCTCTATCCCACCCTTCCGCATTCCAAGGCCCATTCCGTATGAACAAGGTCACTGGCTGGCTTCTGACTGTCACTTTTC
>JAJXWE010000382.1 GCA_021781775.1 Pseudomonadota bacterium
TCGCGCGCGAGCTGGGGGTCGATCTGTCGCACGTCAAGGGCAGCGGTCTGAAGGGCCGCATCACCCAGGATGACGTCAAGGCGTTCGTCAAGAGCGCGCTCGGCGCACCGGGCGGCGGTGGCGGCGCACTGCCGGCCGTGCCCGCGGTCGACTTCGCGGCGTTCGGTCCGATCGAGACGCAGCCGCTGTCGCGCATTCAGCGCATCTCCGGCCCGCGGCTGCACGCCAGTTGGGTCAACGTGCCGCACGTCACCCAGTTCGATGAGGCCGACATCACCGAGCTCGAGGCGTTGCGCGCGCGGCTGAAGGACGCCGCCGCCGAGCGCGGCATCAAGCTGACGCCGCTCGCCTTCATCGTGCGTGCCTGCGTCAAGGCGCTGCAGACGTTCCCGACATTCAATGCCTCGCTCGATCCCTCCGGCGCCAGCCTGGTCCTGAAGAAGTACGTGCACATCGGCTTCGCCGCCGATACGCCGAACGGCCTGGTGGTGCCGGTGCTGCGCGAGGCCGACCGCAAGGACGTCTACGAGGTGGCCCGTCAGCTCGGGGAGCTCTCCGGCGCGGCGCGCGCCGGCAAACTGGCCGCGGCGCAGATGCAGGGCGGCTGCTTCACGATTTCCAGTCTCGGCGGCATCGGTGGTACCGCGTTCACGCCCATCATCAACGCCCCCGAGGTCGCCATCCTCGGCGTGTCGCGCTCGGCGTACAAACCGGTGTACCTCGATGGGCAGTTCGTCCCGCGACTGATGCTGCCGCTGTCGCTCTCGTACGATCATCGGGTCATCGACGGGGCGGCCGCCGCGCGTTTCACCAGCTTCCTCGCCAAGACCCTGGCCGACCCGCAGGGACTGCTCGAGGCCGTGCCGTGAGCCGCCTCGAGCTGCAGGTACCGGATCTCGGCAATTTCAGCGAAGTGGCGGTGGTCGAGGTGCTGGTCAAGGCCGGCCAGCGCATCGAACTCGACACCCCGCTGCTCACGCTGGAGACCGACAAGGCCTCCATGGACGTGCCGGCGACCGCCGCGGGCGTGATCGCGGAGGTGTTGGTCACGGCGGGCCAGAAGGTGTCCAAGGGCACACCCATTGTTCGCCTGGAGGTCGACGCGCCGGCCACGGCGCCGACCGAACCGGTGCAGACGGCAGCGCCGGCGCCTGAGCCGCTCGCCGCCCGGGTGGCCCCGGCGGGTCCGTCCGGACCGACTGAAGGTTACGACCGCTCGACGCAGCTGCTGGTGTTGGGCGCCGGCCCGGGCGGGTACTCGGCGGCCTTCCGCGCCGCGGACCTCGGGCTGAAGGTGACGCTGGTGGAACGCTGGCCCACCCTGGGTGGGGTGTGCCTGAACGTCGGGTGCATTCCCTCGAAGGCGCTGCTGCACGCCGCCAAGGTGATCGACGAGGCCGCGCAGATGGCCGCCCACGGGATCAGCTTCGGTGAGCCCCGGATCGACCGCAGCAAGCTGCGCGAGTGGAAGAATTCGGTGGTCGGGCGCCTCACTGGCGGACTCACGACGCTCGCCCGCCAGCGCAAGGTCGAGGTCGTCCGCGGTGTCGGCACCTTCCTCGGCCCGAACGTCATCGAGGTCCGCAGCGAGACGGGCGCCGAGCGCATCCGCTTCGAGCAGTGCATCATCGCCGCCGGCTCCGAGGCGGTTCGGCTGCCGGGTCTTCCCGACGATCCTCGCCTGATCGACTCCACCGGTGCGTTGGAGCTGGAGCCCTTCGCCGGTCCGCTGCTGGTGATCGGCGGGGGCATCATCGGGCTCGAGATGGCCTGCGTGTACGAGGCCCTCGGCACCCCGGTGAGCGTGGTGGAGCTGACGCAGCAGCTCATCCCGGGTTGCGACCCGGACCTGGTGCGGCCGCTCGAGAAGCGCATCCGGCCGCGGTACGAGCAGATCCTGCTCGGGACCCGCGTCACCCGGGTCGAATCGCTCGCCGAGGGGTTGCGGGTGAGCTTCGAGGGTGAGAAGGCGCCGGCACCGACCGTCTACGAGCGCGTCCTGGTCGCCGTCGGCCGCGCTCCGAACGGCAAGCGCATCGGCGCCGCGGCGGCCGGCGTGAATGTCACGGACCGCGGCTTCATTCCGGTCGACCGGCAACTGCGCACCAATGTGCCGCACATCTTTGCGATCGGCGACATCGTCGGTCCGCCGATGCTGGCGCACAAGGCGACGCATGAGGCCAAGGTGGCTGCGGAGGTGGCAGCGGGGCACAAGCGCGCGTTCGATGCGCGCGTCATTCCCTCCGTGGCGTACACCGATCCGGAGATCGCCTGGGTGGGTCTGACCGAGACCGAGGCGAACAGCCAGGGTATGCGCATCGAGAAGGCCGTCTTTCCGTGGGCCGCGAGCGGCCGGGCGCTGTCACTGGCGCGCGATGAGGGTCTGACCAAGCTGCTGTTCGATCCGGACACGCACCGGGTACTCGGCGGCGGCATCGTCGGACCGAACGCCGGGGAGCTGATCAGCGAGGTGGCGCTGGCGATCGAAATGGGCTGCGATGCGGCCGATGTGGGTCTGACCATTCATCCACACCCGACCCTCGCGGAGACCGTGGGTGCGGCGGCCGAGGCCTACGAGGGCACGCTGACCGACCTGTATCTGCCCCGGAAGCGCTGAGCGCGCGGGCCAGCTCAGCCGGCGTGCCGCACGGGCAGGTGCGTTGCTTTGCCGGGCGCCTGCTCGATGGTTCCGGAGCGATGCACGATGACCGTGATGCTCACCCCTACGTACGTCTTGACCCGGCGGGCAAGGTCGGCGGCGATGCGGTTGCGGGCCGCTTCGCTGTCGTGCGCGCGCTGCAGCGTCTCGACGTGCACGGTCAGGTCATCGAGCAGACCCTTGCGGTTCGTCTCGAGCTTGTAGTGCGGCGAGAGTCCCCCGGCGTGCGCGATCAACGCCTCGAGCTGCGAGGGATACACATTGACCCCGTGGATGACCAGCATGTCGTCGCTGCGGGCCGAGATGCGCGCGATGCGCCGCATCGGACCGTCCTGCGGGGGCAGCAGGCGTGTCAGGTCGCGTGTGCGGTAGCGGATCACCGGCAGCGCCTCCTTGGTGAGGGAGGTCAGCACGAGCTCGCCTTCCTCGCCCTCGGGCAGCACCGCGCCGCTGCGCGGATCGATCACCTCCGGATAG
>JAJXWE010000383.1 GCA_021781775.1 Pseudomonadota bacterium
GGTGAGTCGGTCGATGAGAAATCCGACCTGGATGTGCACCCCGTCGCTCACCAGCCAGGTGTACACCGGTCCGTTAAACGCCGCGACGCCACCCCAGTAGAGCTGCTTCAGTACGTACAGCGACAGGCCACAGGCGAGAGCGACGCCCGCGATGGTCAACGTGTGCGCGCCGATACGTCCGATCCAGCGTCCGGCAAGACCCGCGATCACGGCCGCAATGAGCGGCGCGAGGGGGATGGCGATCAGCAGATGCGGGTTCATGCGGCCTCAGCCCTTGAGAGTGTTCAGATCTTCGACGTTGATGCTGCGCCGCTCACGGAACAGCACCACGAGGATCGCCAGTCCGATGGCCGATTCGGCCGCCGCCACGGTGAGTACGAAAAACACGAACACCTGGCCGGTCAAATCGCCGAGCATGCGCGAGAAGGCGATGAAATTGAAGTTGGCCGCGAGCAGCAGCAGCTCGACGCACATCAGCAGCAGGATGACGTTCTTGCGGTTGAGGAAGATCCCGGCCACTGCCAGCGCGAACAGGATCCCCGAGAGGGTGAGCATATCGGCCAGCGTGATCATGAGCGCTTCTCCGGGGAGACCTTCACCACGCGTAGCCGATCCTCGGCCCGCACCGCGACCTGGCGCGAGACGTCCTGCACCTTCAGGCCCGGGCGGCGGCGCAGGGTGAGCGCGATGGCAGCCACGATCGCCACGATCAGCAGCACCGCGGCAAGCTCGAACGGATAAGCGTAGCGCGTATAGAGCACCTGGCCGAGCGCGCGCGTGTTGCTGTAGCTGGCCGGCTCGCTGACGAAACCGCGGCCGACGTCGATGCCGCCGAGTCCGTGGCCCCAGATCACTCCCATGATCTCGGCGATGACCGCGAGCGCGGTGATCCAGCCGAGCCAGGCGAAGCGCGTGAAGCCGCGCTTGAGCTCCGCGAGGTTGATGTCGAGCATCATCACTACGAACAGGAACAGCACCATCACCGCGCCGACGTAGACCAGCACCAGCACGATGGCCAGGAATTCCGCCTCGACGAGCAGCCAGATCGCCGCCGAGTTGACGAAGGAAAACACCAGGAACAGCGCCGAGTACACCGGGTTGCGGGCGGTGATCACTCCGAGCGCGCCGGCCACCAGCAGCGTGGCGAACAGGTAGAAGAGTATTTGCACTAGCACGCTTGCGACCTCACCGGTACGGCGCGTCGGCCGCCTTGTCGGCGGCGATCAGGGTCTCGTAGCGCTCGCCCACGGCGAGCAGCTTGTCCTTGCTCATGATGTTCTCGCCGCGGCTTTCCATGTGGTACTCGTGGATACGCGTCAGCACGATCGCATCGACCGGACAGGCCTCCTCGCAGAAGCCGCAGTAAATGCACTTGAAAAGATCGATGTCGTAGCGCGTCGTGCGCCGGGTGCCGTCTTCCGCGACGTTCGAGTCGATCGTGATGCACGTCGCCGGGCAGACCGTCTCGCACAGCTTGCAGGCAATGCAGCGCTCCTCGCCGTTGGCGTAACGGCGCAGCGCGTGCAACCCACGAAAGCGCGGCGACTGCGGCGCCTTCTCCTCGGGATAGTTCAGCGTGTACTTGCTCGTAAAGAGCGTGCGCGCGGTGACGGACATCCCTTTCAGGAGCTCCGGCAACAGGAAAGTCTTCAGTGGATTGGCCATTGCCTCCTCCTTCAGTGGAACCAGGGCCTGGCCCACGGGCCGATATGAATGGCCGCCATCAGCATCTCCACGCCGATCCACACCAGCGTCACGGGAATCAGCGCCTTCCAGCCGAGTCGCATGATCTGGTCGTAGCGGTAGCGCGGGAAAGTCGCGCGGAACCACAGGAACAGGAACAGGAACACGAACACCTTCAGGCCGAGCCAGAAGAAGCTCGGGTCACCGAGGAACGTGGCGCCGAGCACCGGGTAGCCGGCGACCGGAGAGAGCCAGCCGCCGAAGAAGAACACCGCGGTCAGCGCCGAGATGAGGATCATGTTGGCGTATTCGGCGAGGAAGAACAGCGCGAAAGCGATGCCCGAGTACTCGACGTGGAAACCCGCGACGATCTCGGACTCGCCTTCGGCGACGTCAAACGGCGCGCGGTTGGTTTCGGCCACCCCGGCGATGAAGTACACCACGAACAGCGGGAACAGCCAGAACCAGTTCCAGGCGAGCCACCCGCCCTGCTGATGCTGCACGATCTGCCCGAGGTTCATGCTGCCGGCGGCCATGAGCACACCGACCAGCGCGAAACCCATGGCGATCTCGTAGGCGACCATCTGCGCCGCCGAACGCATTGCGCCGAGGAAGGCGTACTTCGAATTGGCCGCCCAGCCGGCGAGAATGATGCCGTAGACGCCCATCGAGGACAGCGCCAGCAGGTACAGCAGCCCGGCGTTCGCCTTGGAGACCACCAGCTGTGGCGAGAGCGGGATCACCGCCCAGGCCGCGAGCGCCGGGACGAGCGCGAGCGCCGGGGCGATGCGGAAAAGGAACTTGCTGGCGCCACTCGGCACCACGACTTCCTTGGTCAGCAGCTTGAACACGTCGGCGAACGGCTGGCCGAATCCGGGCAGCAGCCCGAAGATGCGCACCCGGTTCGGTCCGCGGCGCAGCTGCATCCAGCCGATGACCTTGCGCTCCCAGAGCGTGAGGAAAGCCACGCACAGGATGACGACGAGCGTGATGATCAGGATCCACACGACAGTGCGGACGATCTCCGGGAGCGTGCCCCAGAGCGCGAGCAGGTGTTGGATTTGCGTGTGCATCGTCAGTAGGCCACCGCAGGAGTACGGCCCTCGAGCGTGTCTTGCAGCGAGGGAGCACGGCGCACGAGCGCATCGATCTGGTACATCGGCAGGTCGATGACCCGCGCCGCCGCGCCGCCAGCCTCGACGGTGTGGGTGCCGGCGTAGGTGGGGGCCGCGTAGGCCGTGGCACCACCGCTGAGCGTTACCAGTTCTTCACGGACCTGTTCGCTCGAGAGATACTCGAAGTTCGCCAGATCGAGCAGCGTGCCGAGCACACGCAGGATCTTCCAGCCCGGCCGGGCCTCGCCGACCGGCTGTGCCGCGCCACTCTGGCTCTGCCACAGACCCTCGAGGTTCACGTACGTGCCCGAGGTCTCCGCGAAGGTGCCCACCGGC
>JAJXWE010000384.1 GCA_021781775.1 Pseudomonadota bacterium
ACCGGCGTGGCGGCCCGGGTCCGGGCCTCCATCCCACCGGTCCTTCATTCGGGGGACCTCACCAGGCGCACCGTCGGTCGACTGCCCATTGCCAGCGGCTGCCCGAAATCCTAAATTCGAGATCCATGGCAGCCGCACCAACCCCTTCCTCTGCGCCCAACGCACGGGCGCACGCCCCCGAGCGCCCGGCTGGGCCGGCCGCGGAGCAGAGCGGCCTGTTTCGCGCCTTCCTTGCCGGCCCCAGCGGCACCTTGGGAGACGCCTTCGCCAATCTCGAGCGCACGCCGGGCGTGCAGGTGATCGCCCGCCATCCGCGGCGCAACCTGCTCGCGGCCCGCATCGATTTCCCGCCGCAGGAGGGCGACGGATATTGGGAACTCACCCGCATCGGCGCCGATGTCTACGTGGTGGTCGCCAACGTCTCATACAAGAGTTCCCGTCGCGAACTCGTGCCGGGCGACGGGATGATCCAGTTCTACTTCAAGCTCTCCGGCGATCTGACCCTCGCGGTAAGCCAGACCGAGCCGCTGCGGCTGAACCGGCCGAGTCTGCTGGTGTACTTCCAGCCGGTGGGATTCGACATGCACGAGTGGTCGGCGCCGCGGGTCCCCGAGCGCAGCGTCACGATCAATGTGCGCACCGACTATCTGCTGGAGAACTTCATGACCTCCCCGGGGGAGGCGCCACCGCAGCTCGGTGCGCTGCTCGGCGGGTCGCCGCGAGAATTCAACTACTGCCAACTCGCGCTCAACTCGCGCATGTTCGAGCTCGCCGCGCGACTGGTCGATGGACCCTACACCGGCGTGCTCGCACTCGTGCACACCGAGGCGCTAATCCTCGAACTGCTCTGCGCGGCGGTCGCGGAATTCAGCGCGATGGCGACCGCGCCGATCGAGCAGTTCAGCGAACACGATCTTCGTTGTCTGCATGCCGCGCGCGTGCTGCTGCTGAAGCAGTTCGCACCAGCGCCGACGATACGGCAGGTGGCGCGGGCGGCGGGCATGAGCGAGACTTCGCTGAAGCGCGGATTCAAGAGTCTGTTCGGCGAGACCATTTTCGATTTTTCCGTGCGTTGCCGGATGCAGCATGCACTCACGCTGCTGCGGGAGCGGCGCATGGCGGTCGCACGGGTGGCCGAGGCGGTCGGATACAGCCACCAGACCTCGTTCGCAACCGCCTTTCACCGTCACTTCGGCGTACGTCCCAAGGACGCGCGCGGTCAACGCGCCCGTTGACACCGGGAGGGGGCGTGATGCCGGAATTGGCCCGGCGCAGACTGCCGCAGGGGCGTAGCGGCACCTGCGGGCAGCCCCAGCCGAAACCCAAGTTCCTAGCAAGCCGGCCTGAGCGCCAAGCATCCGGGTTGCTCATCTGCGGTATGTTCGATGTCAATTCTTGAGGCTGATCATGAAACCCAGTCGTCGCCACCCGGGGCACGGTAATCGACAGAGCGCTCAGGCCCGCCCGACCGCCTATCGGCAGCTGCGCAATCCCTTCGAGCCGCAACGGGTGTTCTCCGACGACGCGGTGGCGGCGATGCATGAGAACGCGCTCAAGGTCAACGAGACGCTCGGCGTCAAGGTGCTGCTGCCCGAGGCCCGCGCGCTGTTCCGCCAGGCCGGCGCGCTGGTGGACGAAGACACGCAGATGGTGCGCATCGGGCGCGAGATCATCGAGCAGGCTCTGCGCAGTTGTCCGCGTTCCTTTCAGGGCTGCGGCGCTGATCCGCAGCGTAGTGTCGATTTCACGCCGGGCTCGCTGGTGTTCCTCGGGGGATCGAGCTGCCCGAACGTCAGCGATCTGGAGCGCGGCCGGCGTCCCGGATCGCTGGCCGATTACATCGAACTGATCAAGATCTGCCAGCGCTTCGACGTGCTGCATATCTCGGGCAACTACACCGAGGCCCAGGACGTTCCGGTGCAGTTGCGACATTACGCTGCGATGCGCGCGCAGCTGACGCTGTCCGACAAGATGCCGTTCGTGCACTCGCGCGGCCGGGAGCAGGTCGAGGACGCCTTCGCGATGATCCGCCTCGCGCGCGGTCTCGGCGAGCGGGAGTTTCGCCAGGCGGTTTACGCTCACACCGTAATCAACAGTAACTCGCCGCGCGTGCTTGATAATTCCATGGCCCAGGGTCTGATCGACTTTGCCCGCAACGGGCAAGTGACGATCGTGACGCCGTTCTGCCTCGCCGGGGCCATGGCGCCGATCACCATCGCAGGCGCGCTGTCGCTGCAGCATGCCGAGGCGCTCGCCGGCATCACGCTTGCACAGCTGGCCGAGCCCGGCGCGCCGGTGCTCTACGGCAGCTTCCTGTCCAACGTGGACATGAAGTCCGGCTCGCCGGCCTTCGGTACGCCGACGCATCTGCAGGCCACGCTCGGGGCCGGCCAGCTCGCGCGCTTGGTCGGCCTGCCGTGGCGTGCCGGTGCGGGCACTGCGGCCAACGTGGTGGACGCCCAGGCGGCCTGGGAGACGCAGTTCTCGCTGTGGGCGACTGTGCTCGCCGGTGCGACGCTGTGCATCCACGCGGCGGGCTGGATGGAAGGCGGCCTGACCCACTCCTACGAGAAGCTGATCACTGACATCGAGATGCTGCAGATGCTTGCGGAGCTGTGTACGGCACCGGCGGCCGACGAGGACTCGCTCGGTTTCGAGGCCATCGCCGAGGTACAGCCGGGCGGGCATTTCTTCGCCGCGGAGCACACGATGGCGCGCTTCCGCACGGCTTTCTATGAGCCGCTGATCGCGGACACGGCGAATTTCGGCACCTGGAAAGAGCAGGGCGAGCGCACCGCCGCGATGCGGGCCCACGAGAAATGGCGGCAGGTGCTAGCCGAGTACACCCCACCGCCGGCGAGTGAGACGTGCGCGGCGGTGCTCGATGAGTTCATCGACCGCAGGACGAGAGAGGGCGGCGCGCCGCCCATGAGCTGAGGTCGCATCCGCGATGGCAAGCGCGATCAAGGCGGAACACCACAGCATCGATTTCATTCCGCTCAGCGAGCGTTACGGCCGGCCGTCGCGGCTGTTCACGCTGTGGTTCAGCGTCAATCTGCACATTCTCGGCGTGGCGCTCGGTGCCCTGGCCATCGCCGCTGGGCTGACTTTCACGCAGGCCATCGTGACG
>JAJXWE010000385.1 GCA_021781775.1 Pseudomonadota bacterium
GCAGGTGACGGTCGAGTTGGTCGCGTCTCGCGACGAGAGTGCGCGCGGCGCGGGCGGATTCGGTCACTCCGGCCGGCACTGACACCTCGCATTCAGGCTGCAAGCAACCACACCCCGAATTCGCTGCGACTGAGCAGTGTGCGGAAATTCTCCGGCATCCCCTCGTTGAGCATGGTCTTCAGCAGGCCGTGCACGCCGAGCGAGCCGAGCTCACGCCACATCCGCGGCGGCAGCGGTCCGCCGGATGCCCGTTGCATCAACAGCGTCAGCAGATACAGCACGATCAGATAATTGTGCGCGCTCGTCAGATCGAGCGGATACGAGTACACCTTGCAGAAGAGTGTATTGCGCAGGATCCCGGCCAGGATCGCCGGCTCGCACACTTCCCGCTGCGCCAGATCGGCCGGAATGTCGCGCGGCAGTTCACGCAGCACCGCGCGGTTCCAGCCGAGCAGGCGAGCGAGCATGCCGTGAATGGCGGCGCGCAGATCGTCCCGCAGCAACGGCAGCGGCTCGACCTGCCAGGTCGCGACGGCGATCGGACCGCCCTCGGCGAGCGCCCCGAGCAGCCGGGCACCGACGTACAGCCGGCGGCGCAGAGGCAGATCCTGCGCGGCAAGACAATCGCACAGGCCCTTTTCGATGTCGCGGAACGGCTCCCAGGGGATGGCGCGCTCGGGCGTGAGGCGAAAGACCTCGCTGGCCCGTGGTTCAGCGTGGATCAGCCGCTCGCGCAGATCCTCGATGCGCTCCTGCGGGGCGATGCCGAGACCGACTCGGGCACTGCCGCAGATCGGGCTCAATCCAACCGCAATGCCTTCGGGAGTGCGCGCGAACGAGAACGGAAAGACGCAGCAGGCTCCGAACGGCTGGCGGCCAAGAACCTGGTGAATCCGGCAATGGTTGTCCGCGCCGAGAAAGCGGCAGGTCTCCTCGGGCGATTTCAGCTGCAGCATGCCGTCGACGCGCACCGGCAATCGCGTTCCCACGAGCTGCGGCGCGAGCCGCTGCCACGGCAGCGCATCGATCAGCAGCTGCGCCTCCGGCGGCAGGGTGATCTCATAGTCGTGGCGGCAGCATGCCGTGCTCATCTGACAACTGAAGCGGGCGTCCGGCAGCGTCGTGATGACCAACGGCGGTCGCCAGTAGCGCCGGAAATAACCCGCATCGAGCAGTGCACGCGCCGCCGCCGGCTTGCCGGCGCGCACCCACGGATAATCCGCGAGCGACTGCCGCAACCCGTCCTCGAAGGACCACGGCAGAATCTGCTCGGACGGCGTGCACCACACGATGCGCAGATCCTCCGTGCCGGCTCGAACACCGAGGGCAACATACAAGTGACGCTGAGCATCGTGCTCCTGAGCCTCGAACCATGCGACCGCCTGCGGCGCGGCGGCCTGTAGCTCGCACAGCGGGCCGGCGGTAAAGCGCGGCAAGTCCGCCGCGCCGCTTCGGCTGATGTCGCGATGGGCTGCCGCAAATGCCTCGGCCGTTATCGAACACGCCGCGGCAATGCCGGCGCCACAGCGCACCGGGGCATCGGGCGCATGCAGTGCGTATAGTGCGCGGCCGCCGTCCGGATCCTGCAGCTGTTCGAGGAACGAATCGAACAGCGTGCGCACGCTCGCCTCATCGAACGGCGTGCCCAGCGGGCGGAAAGTGTCTGTCTCGCTCAATGGACTACCTCGTCTTGCAGCGGGAGCTCATCGGAGCACGTGCAGCTGCATGTCGTGCGTCCACAGCGGCCGATGAGGGCGGTCGCCGGCAACGCAATGTTGGGGTCGCCTGGCCCTGAACACTCAGATCGAGGAGGACCCGCCGGCGGGTGTCTGCGGCGCGCTCGGCGTTGCAGCACGAGTCGCCGCTGGCGACCCGGGACGGCCCGGTATTCACCCACGTCCATGAGCTGTCGAGACAGCATCCGCGGTTCGGAATTCGACGCCGTCACGGAGAGGATCTGCGGGCGCGGCAGCCTCTGCAGTTGATGCCGACTCGAAAGATCCGCCCGCAGCAGACGCTGGCCCAGCGGGACGGACGCCCGACTCAGGAGCTCGGGTGCAAGGGCGCGCTGCCGATGATCGGCATTCGGGCTGCGAGGAGGGCGAACTGCGTTCTTTCCCGGCGGGTCGCGCGATCATGCGGCCTGAGCCGGTGCGCCCCGGCGTCTCTCGGGGCGGCGCCGTCGCGCTATGTGGGACGCTGCGCATCAGCACGGCCGGACACGAGGTCGTCCACATGCACCCTGTCGGATACTTGTGCCACGTCCCGTCGGAGTCTCTCCACTGGGAGTGTCCGGAAAGCAGCATTCCGGCCCAGAATCGAGTCCATGCACTCACGTGGGGCGGGTGATGCAACTCAGCGCGGGACTCGGGGAGCAATGCCCGGGCCGTGCTCGCGCAACCGACGAGGGTTGCGGCCAGCAGCCCCGCCGCCAGGAAGGCGCGAATCTTCGGCATTTTGACTCCCCCGGGTAATCCGCCTCGTGATCCTACGCTGGGTGCGACTCCAGATCGCCACTGTGTTCACCCGCGCACGGGAGCGAGCGGCCAGGCCCGTTGACCCGCCTGGCCTTATCGGAGCAGCGTTGCTTAGAAGGTGGCTCGCTCGCCGAAAGCCGTCGACGCACGCCGGGGGTACGTGGCCAACGGCGCCCTTCAGCGCAGGTGATCACCCTGATTGCACCATCAAAGTGAGATTGGCCCTGTCGGGAACCTTTATGGGGCGCCTGGCAGCAAATCCCTTAATCTTCAATGAGCATTCGCGCCGGATGCGGAACCCTTATGGGGCACCGCACAGGCGTTTAGCGCTTCATCGACTCGAAGAACTCGCTGTTCGACTTGGTGTCCTTGAGCTTGTCGAGCAGGAACTCGATGGCTGCGAGTTCGTCCATCGGGTGCAGCAGCTTGCGCAGGATCCACATCTTGGCCAGCTCGCCCTGATCGGTGATCAGCTCTTCCTTGCGCGTGCCGGAGCGGTTGATGTTCACCGAAGGGAACACCCGCTTCTCGGCGATGCGCCGGTCGAGATGAATCTCGCTGTTGCCCGTGCCCTTGAACTCCTCGTAGATGACATCGTCCATCTTCGAGCCGGTGTCGATCAGCGCGGTGGCGAGAATCGTGAGGCTG
>JAJXWE010000005.1 GCA_021781775.1 Pseudomonadota bacterium
GTGGTTCTGGGCGCCCAGAATTACGACGCGGCGGTCCGTTTCAGCGGGCGTCCGGGCGTGTTCATCGGCATCAAGTCCGCGCCGAGCGCGAGCGTGCTGACCGTGGCGAAGAGCGTCAAGGCGGAATTACCGGTAATCGACCGAGAACTGCCGAACGGGATCACCCAAAAAGTGGTGTTCGACGGCACGACCTTTATCTACGCCTCAATCGTCGATGTGGTGCGCACGCTGGTTGAAACGCTGCTGATCGTTACCGCGGTGATTTTCCTGTTCCTCGGCAGCGCGCGCGCCTCGGCGGTGCCCGCACTCGCCATGCCGCTGTCGATCGTGGGCGCGTTCGTCTTCATGCTGGCCCTCGGTTACTCGATCAACCTCCTGACGCTGCTCGCACTGGTGCTGGCGATCGGGTTGGTGGTCGACGATGCGATCATCGTTGTCGAGAACATCGACCGGCACATCAAGGAAGGCCGCTCGCCGCTCGAGGCCGCGATACTCGGTGCGCACGAACTCAATGGCCCGATCATCGCCATGACCGTCGTGCTGGTGGCCGCCTACGCGCCGATTGCGTTTCAGACGGGGCTGACCGGCGCACTGTTCACGCAGTTCGCCTTTACGCTGGTCGGTGCAGTGATTTGCTCGGCGATCGTTGCGCTCACGCTCTCGCCCATGCTCTGCTCACGGATTTTTCGCGGCGAGCAGGAAGAGGGCCGATTTGCGCGCCTGCTCGATCGCGCCTTCAACCGCATGCGCTCCGGCTACCGGCGCGTGCTGTCGAGCTGGCTTGCGACCTGGCCGGTGCTGATCGTGCTCGGCTTGGTGCTGCTTGGCAGTGTGTTCTACCTGTTGTCGACCTCGAAGTCGCAGCTCGCGCCCACCGAAGACCAGGGCGTCGTGCTCTATCAGCTGATCGGGCCCCCGGATGCCACACTGCAGCAGATGCAGGCCTATACCGGACAGATCTTTCAGGCTGCCCGCACCCTGCCCGAGTACCGCCAGGCATTCCAGTTGATCGGTGCGCCGTCGGTCAACCAGGGCTTCGGCGGCGTCCTGCTCAAGCCGTGGGATCAGCGCAGCCGCACGGCCACCCAGCTGCAGCAGGTGCTGCAGCAGCGCTGGAACCATATCGCCGGGGCGCACATTGCGGCATTCCAGTTCCCCTCCCTGCCCGGGGCGCAGGGGCTGCCGGTGCAGTTCGTGATCACCACCGCCGAGCCGGTCCACGACCTGTACCCCGTGGCGCAGAAGGTGCTCGACAAGGCGCGCGCGAGCGGTTTGTTCTTCTTCGTCGATTCCGATCTGAAGATCGATCAGCCGCAGGACCAGATCGTGATCAACCCGTACAAGGTGGCAGACCTCGGGCTGACCCAGCAGGACGTGGCCAATACGCTCGGCGCTGCGCTCGGCGGCGGGTACGTCAATTATTTCGAGTTGGGCGGACGCTCCTACCAGGTCATACCGCAGGTGCTGCAGAAGTACCGGCTAAATCCGAGTCAGGTGCTCAACTACCATCTGCGCACGGCCGGCGGGGCGCTGGTGCAGCTCGGCACCGTGGCGACGCTCAAGCGCGAGGTGGTTCCGGAGTCGATCAACCATTTTCAGCGACTGAACTCCGCCACCATCGCCGGGGCCGCGGGCGTGCCGCAGGGGCAGGCGCTCGCGTTCCTGCGCCAGGCACTGCGCGAGGTCGCGCCGAGCGGCTTCAGCGCAAACTATTCGGGACAGTCACGCCAGTTCGTGCAGGGCTCGAACGGCTTTCTCGTCACCTTCGGCTTTGCGCTGATCATCGTGTTCCTGTCGCTTGCGGCATTGTTTGAGAGTTTCCGCGACCCGGTGGTCATTCTGGTGTCCGTGCCTGCGGCCCTGTTCGGTGCGCTGCTGTTCATCAACATCGGCGTGACGACGCTCAACATCTACACGCAGGTGGGATTGGTGACGCTGCTCGGTCTGATCAGCAAGCACGGCATCCTCATGGTGCAGTTCGCCAACGATCTGCAGCGCGCCGGGCACGGCAAGCGACGGGCAATCGAGGAGGCCGCCGAGGTGCGACTGCGGCCGATTCTCATGACCACGGCGGCCATGGTCGTCGGTGTGCTGCCACTGGTGCTTGCCTCGGGTGCCGGCGCTGCGGGCCGGCGCGCCATGGGCATCGTGATCGCGACGGGCCTGTCGATCGGCACGCTCTTCACGCTGTTCATCGTGCCGGCGGTGTATCTGCTGCTGGCCGCCGATCATGAGCGTGTGCGCACGGAGGCTGCGGCGCAGCTCGCGTCCGAGTAGCTGTGACGTGCGGCGCAATGCGCCGCGAAATTGATCCGCATCAAACCAGGGCGCACACGCTGCGTTAGGGTGCGCGTGGATGGCATTTCACGATCTGCGCACATTTCTCGCGCACCTGGAAGAGCGCGGCGATCTGCGCCGTATTTCCGTTGCGGTGAACCCCGAGTTGGAGAGTACCTCGTTCTGCCTGCGCGCCCTGCGCCGGGAGGGACCGGCGTTGCTGTTCGAGCGGCCCACCGGCGCCGAGCATGCCTTGCTCGGCAACCTGTTCGGACACGCGCGCCGCATCGAGGCCGCGCTCGGGCGAGAGGGCAGCGGTGCGCTGCGCGCGCTCGGGGAACTGCTCGCTGCGTTGAAGGAACCGCACTGGCCGTCGAATCTGCGCGAGGCACTCTCGAGCTGGCCGCAGTTTGCGCAGTTGGCGCATGTGGCGCCCCGCCGCCTCGCGCGCGCACCGTTCCAGGACAACACCCTCGGCGGCGGACAGATCGATTTGGCGCGCCTGCCGATTCAGCGTTGCTGGCCGGAGGATGTCGCGCGCCTGATCACGCTCGGTCTGGTCGTGACGCGTGGTCCGCGCAAGGCGCGTCAAAACGTGGCGATCTACCGCCAGCAGGTGATCGGGCGCGACCGGGTGATTATGCGCTGGCTGGCGCACCGGGGCGGGGCGGGTGACTTCGCCGATTGGCAGGCCGACCATCCCGGTGAGCCTTTCCCGGTGCTCATCGCCATCGGTACCGATCCGGCGACGCTGCTCGCGGCGGCCGCGCCGATTCCCGACACGCTCTCGGAGTACGAATTCGCCGGTCTGCTGCGCGGGGAGCGCAGCAGCGTGGTGCGCTGCGAGCTCACCGGGCTCGATGCGCCGGCGGGGGCGGAGATCGTTCTCGAGGGGTTCATCCAGCCGGGCGATACGGCTGTGGAGGGTCCGTTCGGCGACCACACCGGCTACTACAACTCGCAGGCGAGTTTCCCGGTGCTCACCATAGAGCGGATGCATCTGCGCGACGGGGCGATTTATCAAGGCAGCTACATGGGCCGCTCGCCGCACGATGAGCCGTCCGTGATGGCAGTGGCCTTGAACGAGGTGTTCGTGCCCGTGCTGCGGCGCATCTTTCCGGAGATCGTCGATTTCTATCTTCCGCCGGAGGCGTGCTCCTACCGACTCGCCGTGGTCAGCATCCGCAAGCAGTACGCCGGGCACGCCCGTCGCATCATGATGGCGATCTGGTCGTATCTTCGTCAGTTCACCTACACCAAGTTCGTGATCGTGACCGACGAGGACATCGACGTGCGCAACTGGCAGGAGGTGATCTGGGCGGTCGCGACGCGGGTCGATCCGGCGCGCGACAGTATGCTGATCGAGAATACACCGATCGATTATCTCGACTTCGCCAGCCCCGTGAGCGGTCTGGGCTCGAAGCTCGGCCTGGATGCCACGCACAAATGGCCGGGGGAGAGCACGCGCGAGTGGGGGCGAGCGATCCGGCTCGATGCGACGGTCGAGCGCCGGGTCGACGATCTGTGGCGCGAGTGCATTGGGCATGGCTGAGCGGCGTGGCATCGAGCTCGTCTGCCCGGCGGGCAGCTTGGCGGCGCTGCACGCGGCGGTCGACAACGGCGCCGACGCCGTTTACCTCGGTTTTCGCGATGGCCTCAATGCTCGCAATTTCCCCGGCTTGAACTTCTCGGCTGACGATGCGCGCAGCGGCATCGAATACGCGCACCGGCACGGTGCTCGGGTGTTCGTCGCCCTGAACGTCTATCCGCGGCCGAGCCGCTGGTCGGCGGCTACCGCCGCGGTGGATGCGGCGGCCGATGTCGGCGCCGATGCGCTCATCCTCGCCGACGCGGGGCTGCTCGGCTACGCCGCACAGCGCCATCCTCAGCTCAACCGGCACCTGTCGGTACAGGCTTCGGCGAGCAACTGGGCCGCGCTGAAGTTCTACCAGGAGCGCTTCGGCATTCGGCGCGCGGTGCTGCCGCGAGTCCTGTCGGTGACGCAGGTGCAACGCGTGATCGAGCGCAGCGGCGTCGAGATCGAAGTTTTCGGATTCGGCAGTCTGTGCATCATGGTCGAGGGACGCTGTGCGCTCTCGGCACACGTGACGGGCGAGTCACCCAACACGCACGGCGTGTGCTCGCCGGCGCATGCTGTGCGCTGGACGGAACGGCCGAGCGGCCGGCAGGCGCGTTTGAGCGGAGTGCTCATCGACGAGTTCGCCCCGGGCGAGGCGGCGGGCTACCCGACGCTGTGCAAGGGCCGCTTCGAGACGCTCGGCACGATCATGCATGCGCTCGAGGAGCCGACCAGTCTCAACGTGCTCGACATTCTGCCGCAGCTGCTCAGTGCCGGCGTGAGCGCCATCAAGGTGGAAGGGCGTCAGCGCGGACCGGCCTACGTGGCGCAGGTGACCCGAGCGTTGCGCGCAGCACTCGACGCGTGCCAGCGTGATCCGGCCGCCTACCGGCCGCCGGCCGCGCATGCCGCCGTGCTCGAGCGGCTGGCCGAGGGGCATACCCATACCCTAGGGGCGTACAGCAGGCCGTGGCAATGAGAGGTGTCCTGCGATGAAGCTGTCGGTCGGTCCGCTGTTGTACTACTGGGAGCGTGCGGAAGTGTTCGCCTTCTACCACGCACTCGCATCGGCGCCGGTTGACAGCGTCTATCTCGGCGAGGTGGTGTGCTCCAAGCGCAGAGCATTGCGGCAGACGGACTGGGCGGCCATCGCGCGCGATCTCGTCGCCGCGGGCAAGGAGGTCATCTTCTCGACGCTGGCGCTGATGGAGGCCGAATCGGAGCTGGCGGCGCTCGGCCGTATTGCGACCGGGAGCGTGACCATTGAGGCGAACGACATGGCGGCGGTTCAACTTGCCGGCGGCCACCCGTTTGTCGCCGGCCCGCACCTGAATGTCTACAACGGGCAGACGCTGCGACTGCTCGGCGCACTGGGAGCGCGGCGCTGGGTGGCGCCGCTGGAACTTGACACGTCTGCGCTCGCGGAACTGCTTGTCGAGCGCCCGGACGGCATGGAGTGCGAGGTGTTTGCGTACGGACGGATGCCGCTGGCGTTCTCGGCACGGTGCTTCAGTGCGCGCGTGCGGCGACGCAACAAGGACGAATGCAGCTTCGTGTGCGGCGAGGACCGGGACGGTCTGACCGTCTATACGCGCGAGCACGAGCCCCTGTTTGCGCTGAACGGCGTACAGACTCAGTCGGCGCAGGTCTGTAATCTCATCGACCGGATGCAGGAGCTCGAGTCCGCCGGGGTGGACATCCTGCGCCTCTCGCCCCAGTCGGATGCGGCAGTGTCATTCGCACAGGTGATTGATGCGTTCGCCCGGGCCGGACGCGGGGAGACCACTGCGGCGTGCCCGCCGAGCGCGCTGCCGGGCGGCTACTGCAGCGGCCCGGTGCTCGAGGGACATCGCTGAGGCACTAGCGGCGCGGCCGGTGCCGCTCGAAGGGGCTGCGCAGTGGGGGCGGCAGGGGGCGCAGTGCTGCGCGCACGAGTCGCGCCGCTCCAGCCGGCACGAGCGCCGCGAGGTGACCTCGCCAGTCCCACTCGAGCGCGTCCAACGCGTTCTTGATGACCAATCCGGTCTCGGTCTCGCCCTCCAGGCTCAGCCGTCGCTGGAAGAACAGCGTATCGGAGTCTTCCGTGCGCGAGGCGAGCCGCGCGAAATCGGCCAGCCGTCCGCGCAGGGTGACGTGCGGCTCACTGCCCGCGGGGGCCACCTTCAGCGCTCCGCCGGCGACGCACAGGTGCAATTGCACTGGGGCGTCCGTGACACAGATGCGCACCCGCTTGCCCTCGATCTGCGCCAGCGCGGTACCGATGCTCTGGCCACGCGCCAGGTGATTGAACAGATGGACGAACAGCTGGCCGAACGGGTCCAGGTCCGCGAGCCACGGCGGACGACGGGGCGGAAAGGCAACCATGCGCCGATGGTAGCGGGACGACGCGCGCGAAAATTGATCTGTGTCAAGTCCTGACAATCCACATCGGGCCGCGCGGCGCGCGACGATATACTCCCCTGGCATGAGCGCGAAGCATCAACCCAGCGGAACCGTCGCACCGGCATGTGTGTCGTGCCGTGATTGTGCGCTGAAGCCCATTTGCCTGCCGGCGCACCTCTCGGGCGAGGAGGCCTGCATGCTGGAGGCGGCAGTGCAGCGCGGGCGTCAGCTGCCGACGGGTGTCGCGCTGATGCGCGCCGGTGATCCCATGGCGGCGCTGTTCGTGGTACGCAGCGGTTCGGCCAAGCGCTACAGCGTCACGCTCCAGGGCGCCGAGCAGGTGCACGGATTCGTTCTGCCCGGGGAAGCGGTCGGTCTGGAAGGTTTTGCGAGCGGTCGTTACACCTGCGAGGTGAGCGCGCTCGAACCGCTCAGCTATTGCCGCGTCCCGATGCGCAGGCTGGAGCCGCTGCTCGAGCGGCTGCCTGGGCTGCGGCGTGAAATTCTGCGTCTGCTCGGCCAGGCGCTCGAGGAATCGCAGCGCTTGCGCTGTGAGCTGGCACAGATCGACGCCCGCGGACGCGTTGCACACTTCCTCGCCGACCTTTCGGGCCGGCTTGCGCGGCGTGGACTCTCGCCCGTCGAGTTCCGTCTCAGCATGAGCCGCGCCGATATCGCGCGTCACCTCGGTCTTACGCTCGAGACCGTCAGTCGCGCCCTCAGTACCTTCAAACGCGAGGGCTGGCTGCGGGTGCGGGCCCGCGACATCAGTGTACTGCGACCGGATGCCCTCACCGCACTCGGCGGCGGGCTCGCCTGAGCAACGCGACCGTCACACTCCCGGCGTGCTCGCGCGCAGCTGCAGCCGGAACGGCCAGGCATGGGGGATGATCGGCGCGTGTAGTGATCCGGCGTCGATCGAGACCCGATCGGCGAAACGCTGCAGGCGGCGCAGCAACCGGCGCATGCGCAGCAGATCGGCCGCGCTGGCCTGCTCAATCCGCAGCGTCAACCGCGCCGGGGTCTCGCGCAGCACGGCGCCGAGATCGGCACCGATGCGCCGCAGTGCCCGACCCGGCAGCGCGTGCAGCCGCAGATCGAGGACCAGAGAGGCTTCCGGCGCCTCGACGGGGCTCACCGTCACCTCTCCGGCGCGAGCGCGGCGCAGCGTGCGCGCGAGGCGTGCGAGGCGATCGCCGGCCGATTGCGTCTGGGCGTCTGCCGCGGCGCCGAAGTGCCGGCGGGCGTAGTCCTGCATCGAAAGCCCTACGATCCAATCGCCGACAACGATCGGCAGCTGCCTGGGTTTTAGCCACGGAATCGTGCGTAGGAAATGCCACTGACGGATCGGGCCGCCGGGCAGAATTCCGCGCCACAGCAGGCGCAGCAGGATGGCAAGGCCGGTTGCCGCGCTGTATTCCATACTGCCCGCGGGTTGGCCGAAGACGCGGCGCTTGTTGATGATGCGCCGCGCGATCGCTCCATCGGCAAGCAATCGGTGGTGCAGATCCCGGTAGCCGTCGATGAGCTGCTCGCGACTCATGTTCAACGGCACGACGTTGGTATCGAGTTTAGTGTTGTCGCCCGCGCTGTCCGTCTCGCGCAGCCGGCCGGCCGCGCGTAGGCGCTCGTACAAGGGTGTACGCGGCATGGCGTGCAGCAGGCCGATCATCGCCGTCTGAATGCCCGAGCGGGCGATGAACTGGTATTGGCGTTCGAAGGTGGATGGCGTGTCGTTGTCGAAGCCGACGATGAATCCGGCCAGCACTTCAATGCCGTGACCGTGGATGCGCCGCACCGACTCGAGCGCATCGGCGCGCATGTTCTGCACTTTGCGCATCTCGCGCAGACTGGCTTCGTCTGGCGATTCGATGCCGATGAACGTCCAACGGAATCCCGCGTCCCGCATCAGCTGCATCAGCTCCACGTCCTCGGCGAGGTTCAGCGAGGTCTCGGTGCCGAAGCTGAACGCGTAGTCGTGATCGCGCTGATAAGTGGCGAGAAAGCGCAGCAACTGCTTGGCTACGGCGCGGTTGCCGATCAGGTTGTCGTCGACGAAGAAGACTTTACGGACACCGAGCGAGCGCAGCGCGTCGAGTTCGCGGCCGACTTGTTCGAGACTTTTCTGACGTGGCTTGCGGCCGAACATGACGATGATGTCGCAGAACTCGCACAAGTAGGGACAGCCGCGCGAGAACTGCATCGTCGCCGTGGTGTATAGGTGCAGCGGCAGCAGATCGAAGCGCGGCACCGGTGAGTCGCGCAGGTCGATCGCGCCGTCCTCCCGATACAGCCTCTGGACGGTGCCGGCTTCGAAGTCCGCGCAGAAGCGCGGCCAGATGTGCTCGGCTTCCCCGGAGACGACCGAGTCGGCGAGGTCCTGGTAGCGCTCCGGGCAGAGCGAGGCGAAGCTGCCGCCGGCGACGACGAAGTGGCCGCGCGCGCGGTAGTACTCGATGAGCTCACGCTGACGGGGAAACTGCACGCCCATGCCGCCAATACCGATCAGATCCGCCTGCGGATCGAGCGGCAGCGCCTCGACGTTCTCATCGACGATGCGGACCTGCCAGTGCGGCGGACACAGTGCGGCCAAGGTGGCGAGTCCGAGCGGCGGGTTGACCGCCCGCTTGCCGGGGAGCACCTCGCTCACCGCCCAGTGGAAGTTCCAGAAGCTCTCGGGGGATTTGGGATTGATGAGGAGCAGGCGCATGGCGATGGGGGAACCTGGTGGGTGAGCTCCGATGGACCGGCGCCCGCCGTGGCGGGCGCAGGGCGTGCTGCGGCAGGGTAAGGCGGTGTCGGGGAGCGGTTTTTGACGGCCGTCAAGTCGCGGTGCCGCCGGCCGTGATCGGCCGGGGCGCTCGAGCCGCTGCCGCGGCGGCAGGTTCGTGCTACGTTTTGGGCCATGCTTACGACGAATGGCGTCCGACGGGCTGGCGGCCTGCGGGAGACGGATGGGCGAGCGCATTGCCGACGACGGGCTCGCAAGACGTCAGGCAGTGGCGGGCACGTTGGCTTGCCGGGTGGTCGCGCCGCATGGACCGTGACACTGAGTCTGGCGCTCGGCGTGGTGGGCGTGCCGGCCGCGGCGATCCCAGTATCGCTGGTGGTGAGCACGCAATACGGCCGCGTCCGCGGCGCGCTCGCTCACGGCGTCATCGCGTTCAAGGGGATCCCGTACGCGGCTGCCCCGAGGGGCGTACTGCGCTGGGCAGCGCCGCAGCCGGCACTTCCCTGGCACGGGGTGCGCCCAGCGCTCACCTTCGGTGCCGATTGCATGCAGCGGCCAACCCCGGGAGATATGGCGCCGGTGCGCACGCGGCCGAGCGAGAACTGCCTGTACGTCAACGTGTGGCGCCCCGCGCGGACCGCTCGCAAACTTCTGCCGGTGATGGTGTGGATCTACGGCGGCTGGTACGTTGATGGGGGCACTTCGCCGGCGATTTATGACGGATCCGCATTTGCACGCCGGGGCGTGATCCTGGTGAGTTTCAATTATCGGCTCGGAAATTTCGGCTTCTTCGCCTTTCCGGCACTGGTGCGGCGTGCTCTGCCCGCAGGCAATTTCGGCCTGATGGACCAAGTCGCCGCGCTGCGATGGGTGCAGCGCAATATTGCCGCCTTCGGCGGCAATCCGCATGCGGTCACGCTGTGCGGTGAATCGGCCGGAGGCGCGTCGGTCAACGCGCTGCTGATCAATCCGCGGACCCGTGGCCTGTTTCAGCGGGCGATCATCGAGTCCGGCGGCGGAGCAGGATGGCTCGGACCGGACCGACCGCTCGCCGGTGGAGTGCGTTCCGCCGAGGCCGCAGGTGCGCGGCTCGCGCGCCGCTTCGGCATCGCGGGGCAGGGGATGGGCGCTCTCGAGGCGTTGCGTCGCCTGCCGGCCTCGACGGTGCTCGACGGGGTGAATATGCAAACCCGCGGCCACATTAAGGGCTACGTCGGCGGTCCGGTCGTCGATGACCGGCTGTACTTCGGTCCGCCGGTTCAGCAGTACGCCAAGGGTATGGGCGAGCGAGTGCCGGTTCTGATCGGCACGAACAGCGCCGACATGGGTACGATGCGGGCCAGATCGCGCACGGCGCTGTTCCGCGAATTCGGTCCCCGGGCGAGCGTGGCGCGCCGCCTGTTCGATCCGCGCGGCACGCTCTCCCTGCAGCAGGTCTCCGGCGAGGTCGGCGGCATTCTGTGGATGATCGAGCCGGCCCGCGCCATCGCGCGGACCCTGGCCGCGCGCGGTCAGCCGGTCTATGTGTACCGATTCTCCTATGTCGCGTACAGCATGCGCCGAGTCTGGACCCTGGGCGCGCCGCATGCGAGCGAGATCCCGTTCGTCTTCGATACGCTTCGGGCGCATTACGGCAGCGCCGTCACCCCGACCGATGAGGCGATGTCCCGCACGCTGCAGCGGTATTGGGTGGCCTTCGCGCGCACCGGGCGGCCAGACCCGCGCGGCGAACCGGCTTGGCCGCGCTACCAACCGGGCCTCGACCGGCTGATGAACTTCACGGACCACGGGCCGATCTTTGCGCCGGACCCGTATCGGCAGCGGATCGATCTGGTTCTGCGCGCCGGATTGCAAAAACCGGGGACCTGATGGCGGGCGTGAGAGGCGGGGCAGGAAACCTGCGCCGCGCAGAGCACTCAAATCCGGTGTTGTGGTACTCAGAGGGAGGTCGCGACATGAAGCGTTTGCGGGGAATTGCCCTTGGGTGCCTGCTGGCGGTGTCCTCGGCCGCAGCCGCGGCGCACACCAGCCCGCCGGCGGGCCAGCCGGCGATCTGGCGGACGTACGACATGGACGTGGATCTGCAGAATCTGCCGCGGACCTACACGTGCGACCAGCTGTGGTACGTGTTTCACGGCATTCTGCTGCGCCTCGGCGTGCCGATCGCCAGTCTCAATGTCCTGCCGTACCGCTGTAGTACGAGCCCCACGGGCGATCTGCGCTCCCCGCATGTGCAGGTGAGCTTCCGCATGCCGGCCGTGGTGACGGGGGCTGCGGTCAAATGGTCCGAGCTGTCCGCCGTGCGCCGCCTCGTACTCATCCGGCCCGGCGAGCCGAAGAGGCTTGAGGCCGGCGATTGCCGGCTACTGCGGCAGATTCGCGAGACGCTGCTCGCCTCCCTGCCTGTGCAGGTGGTCCACAGCAGCCTGCGCTGCGGCGCCGGGGCGCCGTTCAGCGTGACCGTGCGGACCTGGGTGGCCGCTGCCGGATAGGAGGGGTGGTGTCGAGGTGCCGTCTGAGGAGGCGCCGCGCGCTGCGGCGTCCCCAGACGGCGAGCCCGACGGATCAGGCCGCGGCAAGCTGTGCGGCGGCGAATTCGAAATTGGCGAGCTTGGCCAGGAAGTTGTCGACGAAGTCGAGGCGCCGGTTGCGGAAGTCGACGTAATAGGCGTGTTCCCACACGTCGATCACCAGCAGCGCCTTGCCCTCGCCGGTGGCGAGCGGCGTGCCCGCGTTGCCGGTCTTGGTGACCTTCAGCCGTCCGTCCTGGGCGAGCACCAGCCAGGCCCAGCCGGAGCCGAACTGGCCGAGCGCGGCGGCCTTGAACGTCTCCTTGAATTTCTCAACGCTGCCGAAGTCGCTGACCAGCCTCTTCTCAAGGGCGCCAGGGATGCCGCCCCCGGTGGCCGAGAGGGAATTCCAAAACAGACTGTGGTTCCAGTGCTGGCCGGCGTTGTTGAATACCGGCGTGAGGTCCTCGCGCCCGTGAGCCGTGCGGACGAGTTCCTCGAGGCTCTTGCCCTTGAGCGCGTCGTTCTTCTCCACCAGACCGTTCAGTGCGTTGACGTAGGTCTGGTGGTGCTTGCCGTGATGCAATTCCAGGGTCTCCTGGCACATGCCGCGGGTGGCGAGCGCGCCAGGCGCGAAGGGAAGCGAGGGTAAAGTGAAGGTCACGGTGGCTCCTCCGTCAATGAAACCGATCCCGGTTGGGCGGGCTCCGAAGGCTAGGAGACTTTTTGGAATTTGTCTAGGAGTCTGCCATCGGGTCTTCGGGCATAATCGCGCGCTCAGGAACCTGTCCCCGCTCTGGGGAAGGCGATTCAGCTGAAGGTCCAGGCCCGAAAACTCACCCGCCATCCGCTCGCCCTGCTGCTGCGGCTGCGCTTGGCGCTTTTCGGGCACGAGGAGCTCGCTGGCATCGTATTTTGGGCGACTCTGGTGGGCATCGCCGGGGCGCTCGCGAGCGTCGTGTTCCGCGCCGGCATCCGGCTGTGCATCCGGGTCTTCAGCGGCTACTGGCCGTACTCTGAGCACGGCTCGGGGCTGGTCGATGTGGCGGTGCGTCTGCCGTGGTGGCACCGGGCGATCATGCCCGTGGTGGGCGGGCTGCTCGCCGGCGGCATACTGCTGCTGTTGCGCCGCCGGTTCGTTTCTTCCCAGGCCGCCGATTACATCGAGGCGGTCAACGTCAGCGACGGGCGGATCGGCTTTCGCGCCTCGATCCTGAAGAGTCTGGGCTCTATGCTGACCATCGCCTCGGGTGGCTCGATTGGGCGCGAAGGTTCGATGGTGCAGTTGGCCGCGATGCTCGGTTCGCGTATCGGCCAGCTGGCCCGAGCGCCAGTGCCGCGCTTGCGTCTGATGGTCGCCTGCGGCGTCGCCGCCGGTATCGCGGCCGCCTACAACGCGCCGATTTCCGGCGCCCTGTTCACTTCCGAAATCGTCCTCGGTTCGATGTCGATGGAGAGTTTCGTTCCGCTGGTGATCTCCTCGGTGATCTCCAACGCGACGCTGAGCCGTGTGGTGCACGTGAGTCCCGTGTTCACCGTGCCGCACGTCACGGTGGCCAACAACTGGGAACTGGTCTTCTACATCCTGCTCGGCGTGCTGCTCGGGCACATCGCGCCGCCGTTTCTGGCGCTACTCGACTTCAGCAAAGCGCAGTTCGTGAAACTCAAGTTGCCGGTGTATTTCCAGCTGGCGCTCGGGGGTCTCGGCGTCGGGCTCATCTCGGTATTCGTGCCGGAGGTCTGGGGCAACGGGTACAGCGTCGTCAGCCACATGCTGCTGGGCGACGTGATCGGCTGGTCGCTGCTCGTGATCCTGCTGGCCAAGGTGGTTGCGACGGCCTCGACGGTCGGCTCCGGCGGGGTGGGCGGCGTGCTGACGCCCTCGTTGTTCATCGGCACCGCGGTGGGGACCCTGTTCGGCGGAGCGCTGCACTGGCTGATGCCGCGCCTCATCTCACAGCCCGTCGCTTTCGGCGTGATCGGCATGGGGGGCTTTCTGGCGGCGACAACGCAGGCACCGCTTACCTCGATCCTGATGATTTTCGAGATGACTGTCGATTACAACGTGGTGCTGCCACTGATGCTCACCTGCGTGACGGCGTATTTCACCGCCAAGGTCTACCGGCACGGCAATTCGGTCTACACCGCGACGCTCGCCCAGGCGATCGTCGCCGAGCACGGCGACGACTGGCGGGTGCGCACGGTTCAGCCGCTGATCAAACCCGCCCCGGTGGTGGTGGCGCGCGAGACGCCGCTCGCCGAAGTGTTCGATCGCCTGGCGCGCCGCCCGGTGCGCCGGGTTTACGTCACCGATGGCGAGGAGCTCGTCGCCTGGTTCAGGCCGCGGGAGGTGCACGAGCGGCTGCAGAAGGGCGAGATCAGCTGGGATGCTCCGGCCGGCTCGGTGGCGGCCCCGGTCAACGAGGCGCTCGCGCCGGAGATGTCGCTTACCGAGGCGCTCGATGCGTTTCTGCGCGAGAAGGCGCGCACCCTGCCGGTGACCCCGGGGCAGTGGCGGTACACGCTGCTCGGCGAAGTGGCCCGCGATGATGTGCTGCTCGCGATCCGCGACCGGCTTACCGTGACCCAGTGAGCGAACTGACGCTCCTCGCGACCGTGCCGCGCGGGCTGGCCGATCTGGCAGCCGCGGAACTCGCTGCGCTCGGGGCGCAAGCGGTCCGTGAACACACCGCTGCCGTCGCATTCAGCGGCACCCTCGAGACTGCATACCGCGCCTGCCTGGAGTCGCGGCTGATCAACCGGGTGCTGCTCGAGATCGGGCGGTTCGAGGCGCCGAGCACCGAGGCGTTCTATCTCGGTGCGCGGGCGCTGCCGTGGAGCGAACACCTCGGCGAGGGCGCGAGTCTCGCCTGCGAGTTCACGGGGCAGCATCCCACGATTGGGCACAGTCATTTCGGCGGGCTGAAGCTCAAGGACGCCATCGTCGATGCCCTGCGCGCCGAGCGCGGCAGCCGACCGGAAGTGGCGCGTGAACGCCCCGATGTGCGCATCCACGCCCACGCCCGTGGCGCGACGATCCGTGTTTACGTCGACCTCGCCGGGGAGAGTCTGCATCGGCGTGGCTATCGAG
>JAJXWE010000386.1 GCA_021781775.1 Pseudomonadota bacterium
TCGGCGCCGTCGAAGAGGGCGCGACCGTCGGCGTGCTTGCCGGGACTGGACTCCTCGATACCTACGCCTGAGGCGTACCGCATGCGCCGCGCGCGGCGCATGCGGCAGTCAGGTGCCGCGTTTCGGAGCGTGCCGGCCGGCGATCTGACGACGGTGGCGGCGGAAGGCGATCTTGGCGATGACGGCCGCGAGCGCATCATCGAGCGGCGCGAAGCGCACCTTGACCTCCCCGGTCGGTGCCACGGCGGTTACTTCCCCGGCCAGCCGCAGCGGCTGGGCCACACAATCGTGCAGATAAATCTCGAGCACCCCGTGCGCCCCGGGCTGCGGCGGCGCGGCGACCGGCTGCCAGACGGCTCCACGGGCATTGAAGCGCAGCGGTACGGCGGCGGGCCGCGGCCGATTGAGTGCGAGCAGTTGTCCGACCAGCCCGAGCAGCAGCGTCATTTTGCGGTCCAGGCGCTGGATGTCCGCTGCCAGGGGCGCGTTCTCGTCGGGCACCTCGACCGGGCCATGATCCTCGAGCGCGTCCCAGGCCTGCAGCACCTGCAGATTGCGGTCGGCGAGCGCGGTCGCCGCGACCGGCTGCGCTGGCTGATCGTGCCAGCGGACCGGTAGCACGTCCTGGAACGCCAGCTCCTCGTACAGAACGATGGTGTCGGCCGTATCGAACATACCCGGGTTAACGGCGCGTGCCGCTCACGGCTTGAGCGGCTGCATCAGCCGGCGTTCGGCAGCGAGCTCACGCGGCTCGGGTTACGGGCCTCTTCGTAGAAGAAGCGGCGCACGCGCATGGCCTGCTCAAGCCGCCCCTTGCGCACGTAGGTCTGATAGAGCAGATCCTTCATCACTTCCAGCAAGACGCCGGCCTCGTGGCTGTCGAGCAGCGGGATGCCCGGGCGCGGATCGGAGGCGATGCCGAACAGGATGCTGCGCACCTTGCCGAAGGTCTCCGGAGCGAGCGCGGCGAGCTCACGGACTTCATTCAGCGCATCGAACAGCTTGAGCTTGCCGGCGTCCCCGAGGTCGATGAACAGTGCCTGCGCGGTGCGCCGGCACATCGAGGCGAATGCATTGTAGGCGCCGCCGGTGAAGCACGTGAGCGCCTCCCTGAACAGCATCTCCACGTCTTCCGGCAGGTATGTGCCGTCGAACCGTTCGCGCGGACGTTCGACCTCGGTGAACTGCGGCGCGAGTTCCACGCGCGTTGGAGCGTAAGCGCGGGCGGTAAATCGCAGGAAGATGGGCGCCAGGCATGCATCGCAGCGAAACACGATGCCGATCTGCGCTGGTCGATACGACTGCAGTTCCTGGAAGCGCGGGACCGCCGCCGCACTGACGTGGGCTATGGCCTGGCAATGCGGGCAGGTGAGCACCAAGCGCTTGCCGTGCTCGTGGATCAGGCGACTTTCGGCGTCGATGTGAGGCATGGCGGCGTTGTGCTGCTGTTGGTCTGATAGCCAGTGCCGGCCGTGAATTATAGCTCATTGTCGGACGATTTGCCTCCGCGCCGCATCGCCGGCGGTCAGGCTCCGGCCCGGCGGGGGGAGGCTGCGCCCTCCGATCAGCTGCGCGAGGTCGATGAGGACCCGGGGCAGCGAGATCGCGCCGTGGGCGAGCAGATAGCGCGTTTCCCACTGCGGCGTAAATCGCTCGAAATACCGGCGCATCTGACCGAAATCCTCGAAATGCTCCCCGTGGGGGAACAGCAGCCGGCCGGCCTGCTGCCAGGCCGGGGCGAGCGGGCCGCGCGCCAGGTCTGCCGGGGGAACCAGGCCGAGGTTGCCCCAGTGGTAACCCTGCGCGCGGGCCCACAGCAACGTCTCGATGAGCAGGTAGCCCATGGTGCCGATCGGTACTTCGGGCCGCAGCCGGATCAGATCGACCGCGATTTCGTGGTGATGGCCCGCCGGCCAGAGATTGGTGAACGCCACCGCCTCGGCACCCCGGCGGATGACCGCGAGCGGGAAGCGACGCAGGTAGCGCGGGGCGAACCGGCCGACCGCGAAGCGGCGCTCCCCGGTGGCGTGGCTGGCGAGCCAGGCATGCGCGACCGTGCGCAATTCGGCCAGCACCGGGCCAGGGGCCGGCGCGGGGTAGAGGTGGAAGGACAGGCCGGCGCGGTGGGCGTGTTGAACCAGGTGCCGCAGCCCCGCGCGCTCACTGCCCTGCAGGGAGAAGTACGGCAGCGGCACCCGCGCCTGTGCGCCGATCGGCAGCGGGGCAAGACCGAGGTCCTCGTAGGTGCTCAGCCACGGCGGACTGCACTGGTAGAACACCGGCTCGCCGCCGTGTCTCTCGGCGATCTGACAGAAGCGCCACGGTAGCTCCGCGGCCGCGGCGCGCTCGCCGATCGGATCACCGAGCGCGATCCAGCTGCGTCCCGAAGTCTGGTAGGCGAGAAACGCCGCACCGGAGTCGGCGAACAGCAGTCGCTTATCCCCGGTGAGCGCCGCGTTGGCCAAGGCAGTCTCGCCCTGCTCGATCACCCGGCGCGCGCGCACCAGGTCCACGCCGCGTGCCGCGACCGGCTCCGGCGGGGCGGCTCGAAGCAGGTTGACCGCGAGATACCCCACAGCCAGCGATGCCGGCAGCAGGGCCCCGCGCAGCATTGCGCCACCGGCGAGGTGTGCGGGCGGTGGCAGGCCGCGGTGAGCGAGCCAACCGGCCCACATGGCGAGCACGATCACCGCGCCGATGGCGCTGATCCACGCCGGCGTGAAGCGCTCATCGAGGATGGCCGTCGGTCGGTAGAACGCATCGCGCCCCAGCGACAGCGCCGCGAGCACCAGGGCGAGCAACGGGGCTTCCTCGACGAACAGTCCCTGGACCGATGCGGTGGCTACCGCGAGCAGCAGCAGCCGCAAGGCCAGCCGGTAAGCCGAGCGCACGCGGCGGAACAGCGCGCGCGCCACCAGCAGCAGCGCGACGCCGATCACGCTCGCAGCGAATGCGCCGGCGAGCGGAACGGCCGACGGCAGCAGGTGGCCGAGCAGCGGAATACTCACCTGCAGCGGCGGCCACATCACCGCCACGATGAGCAGCGCGCCGGCCAGAAACACCAGCGACCCGGCGATCTGCGGGGCCACGGGCGTCACGTAGGTGGCGGCCTGCGCGCGC
>JAJXWE010000387.1 GCA_021781775.1 Pseudomonadota bacterium
GAAAGACGTCCGGCCCGAGAAACTCCGCGCCGTACTTCTGCCGCCCCGTCGCGGCATTCAGGCCGATCTGCGGATAGCGTGCCGCTGCCCCCACCGTCACCAACTCGCGTGCGCGCGACAGTGCCGCTTGCGCGGCGGCCACATCGTGGTTGTCCGCGAGTGCCTGGCGCACCAAAGCATCCAGCTGTGACGAACGGAACAACCGCCACCACGATCCGCGCTCGCCCCGACCAGCCGCCGCGTGCTGCCGATACGCCATCGGCGTAGTCCGCTCGCCGCGAACGCGTTCGCCGGCCGGTCGGTAATGCGCCGGAACGGCGAGCGGTGGCCGGTGGAACGACGGGCCAACCGCGCAGCCACCGATCCCGACCACCGCTAGCGCGACCGGGCACCAGCGCCAGTTGCGAAAGAGATTTCCACTGCGCGGCATCACGTTACTCCATGACCAACGGCTCTTCGCTGCGACTGCGCTGCGGCCTGAGCAGCAACAGCAGTGGCAGCAACGACAACGTCATCACGAACATCAGTTTGAAGTCGTCGTTGTAGGCGATCATCCGCGCCTGGCGCGTCACTTCCGCGTTGAGCGCGCTGAGCCCGGCGACCGAAATGAAGCTGTAGGGGGGGCGCAGCCGGATCTGCCCACCGTACGGCACGATATGCGAAGCCAGTCGCTCGTGAATGACCTGGGTATTGCGCGTCAGCAGCGCGCTGGTAGCTGCGATGCCAATGCTGCTGCCGATGTTGCGCAACAGGTTGAACATCGAGGTTCCCTCGGAACGGTGCTGCGTGGCGAGCGTGGAGAAGCTCACCGTCGTCAGCGCGACGTACGCGAAGCCGGTCCCCAGTCCCTGCAGAAATGTCGTCGACCAGATCAATCCCTGCGGCATCTGGGTTGAATACGAACACATCAGCAGCAGCGATACGGCCGTCGTCAGAAGTCCCGCTCCGATCAGCGCACGGGTATCCACTCGGCCGATGAGGCGTCCAGCGATGGCCATCGCCACGAAGCTGCCGAAGCCGCGCGGGGCCATGGCGATACCCGCGGTCGTCACCGGGTAGCCGAGCAGATCCTCGAGCAGCGGAGGCAGCAATGCCAGTGTGGCGAACAGCACCACGCCAACGACGAAGATGAGGAAGTTTCCGATCGCGAAGTTCCGGTCGCGGAATAGGCCGGGACTCACGAACGGCTCGCGCGCCGTCAGGGTGTGCACGATGAACACCCAGAAGGCCAGCGCCGTAATGCCGAGTTCGACCCAGATCTCCGGCGCGGCGAACCAGTCCTTCAACTCCCCCCGGTCGAGCAGCAGCTGCAGCGCGCCGACCGCGATACTCAGCGCGCCGAAGCCGAGGAAGTCGAATGAGCTCTTGCGTGGCTCGGTTTCGCGCAGATATACCATCAACCCGATGGCCGCGAGCACGCCGAAAGGGACATTGATATAGAACACCCAGCGCCAGCTGTAATTATCCGTGAGCCATCCGCCCAGCACCGGTGCGAGCATCGGTCCGAGGACCACGCCCTGCCCCCACAGCGCCATGGCTCGCCCGTGCCGTTCCGGCGGGTTGATGTCGAGCAGCACGGCCTGTGACAGCGGCACGAGGCCGGCGCCCGAGGCGCCCTGCAAGAGGCGAAACAGCACGATTTGATTAATCGACTGGGCAAGTCCGCAGAGCATCGAGCTCACGGTGAATCCGATCACCGACAGCAGCAGCACGCGTTTGCGGCCGAATCGCCCGGCCAGCCACCCGGACAGCGGCGTCATGATCGCGGCGGCCACGATGTAGGAGGTGAGAACCCAATCCATCTGCTCGAGCGTCGCCGACATGCTGCCGCCGATGTGCGGCAGGGCGACGTTCGCGATGGTCATGTCGACCGCCTGCAGCACGGTCGCCAACGTCACCGCAATGGTGATCGGCACTCGATGGACGTGGGTATGATCCATGCTCGCGCGATCCGCGCCGGTCCCGGTTAGGTCCTGCCGCCGCCGGCGGCCTTGCGGGCGTGAGGCCGGGTATCGATGGTCACCGTGGCGCTGAGGCCGGATCGCACCGGGGGCAGATGTCCGACCAGGCGCAGACGCACGCCCACGCGCTGCACGACTTTTACCCAGTTTCCGGTCGCATTCTGCGGCGGCAGGATAGAGAACTGCGCTCCGGTGCCCGGGGTGATGCTCGCGACCACTGCATGGAACGTCTCGTCGGGATACGCATCGATACTGACCGTCGCGTGCTGGCCGGGACGGATGTGATCAAGTTGATCTTCCTTGTAGTCCGCCTCGACCCACACGTCGCGGGTCGAGACGAGCAGGAACGCCGGCGTCGCGAGCGGCAGGTACGCACCGACCTGCAGGTGCTCCACCTCCGCGACGATTCCATCGCTGGGGGCGTACACCGTGGTGTAGGACAGCTCGAGCAGCGCATGATCGAGAGCTGCCTGGGCCGCGGCGACCTGCGGGTGCTGCTCCACCGGCAGGTCGGGCTTGCCGCCGAGCCGTGCCAGCACGCCCTGGATCCGCTGCCGCGCAGCCGTATCGGCGGCGCGAGCCTGCTGCAGGGCCAGTTGTGCACGGTCGAGCGCAGAGCGAGACGAGACGCCGATCGCGAGCAATCGCTGCTGGCGGCGGAACTCGCGCGCTGCATACGCCGCCTGACTGTCCGCCGAGCGCAGCGCGGCAACATCCGCGCGGTAATCAGCCTTGAGAGATTCGACCGTGAGCTGGGCGGCCGCCAGTCGCGCACGGGCGGCCGCTACCGCAATGCGGAACGGTCGGTTGTCGAGCCGGAAGAGGACCTCACCGCGATGCACCTGCTCATTGTCGTGCACGTCGACTTGGCGGACGCGGCCGGAGACATTGGCGCTGATCTGCACCTGCGCGGCCCGCAGGTAAGCGTCTTCGGTCGACTGATAACGCCCGCTCGTCAGATAGTAGTACAGCGCAACGGCGCCGACCACGGCAGGCACACCCCACATGAGCGGCTTGCGCAGTCGTTCGCGCAATGGTCGCGTCGCGCCGGAAGATACTCGTGCGGAGTCGGCGTCATGCCCGGAATCGTTCATCGGTTGGACCTCGTGGACCGGCGTCCGAGCTCGGACGCAGGAGATTGCTCGGCCGGCAAC
>JAJXWE010000388.1 GCA_021781775.1 Pseudomonadota bacterium
CATTCGCGGCAGCCGTCGCGACGCGGCACACGTGTCCCGCTGGATGCTGGGGAAGCTGGTGTCGTTCTACTCCCAGGGCGAGACGCCGCACATCCCGTTATGAAGAAACTGCGCATCCTGGTCGTGGTGCATGCCAGCCTGGTGCCGCCCGAGTCGCTCACCGGGCACTCGGAGAAGGAAATCGAGGAGTGGCGCACCGAGTATGACGTCACCGCGACGCTGCGGCGGGGCGGACACGACGTCCGTTGCCTCGGCGTGCTCGACAGTCTGACCGAAATGCGCCTCGCGATCGCCGATTGGAAGCCGGACATTGCCTTTAACCTGCTCGAGGAATTCAACGGCATCGTCACGTACGATCAGAATGTCGTGGCGTACCTCGAGCTGCTGCGCCAGCCATACACCGGCTGCAATCCCCGCGGTCTGCTGCTCTCGCGCGACAAACCGCTGAGTAAGCAGCTGCTCGCCTATCACCGGATCCCGACGCCGCGCTTCGCGGTGTTCCGTCGCGGGGCGCGGGTACGGGCGCCGCGCAAGCTCACCTATCCGCTGTTCGTCAAGTCGGCGACCGAGGATGCCTCGCTCGGCATCTCGCAGGCCTCCGTGGTCGAAGACGCCGCCCGGTTAAAGGAGCGCGTCGAGTTCATCTACGAGCAGGTCGGCTCCGATGCGCTGGTCGAGGAATTCATTCCCGGCCGCGAGCTGTACGTGGGCGTGTTCGGTAACGACCGCCTGACGCGACTGCCGGTGTGGGAAATGGGATTCGGCACGCTGCCCGAGTCGCTGCCGGGGATCGCCACGCGCAAGGTGAAGTGGGACCGGGCCTACCGCGACCGCTACGGCATCACGACCCGTCGGGTGAGCGATCTGCCGAGTGGCGTCGAGGCTCAACTCGACAAGCTCTCGCGGCGCATCTACCGGGTGCTGGGACTGTCGGGATACGCGCGGATGGACTTCCGACTCACTGCCGAGGGGCGAGTCTATGCACTCGAGGCCAACGCCAATCCCAACCTGGAGGAAGGCGAGGATTTCGCCGAGTCGGCGCTGGCCGCCGGCATCAAGTACCGCGAGCTGCTCGAGCGGCTGATGTCCCTGGGGTTGTCATACCGCGCCCTGTGGCGCTGAGCGACGCCGCTCGCTGTCAGCACTCGATGCGCTCCGCTGCCAGCGACGAGCGTGGCAGTGCTGCAGAAATCTCCGCTAAAGTGTGCGCCGGCTCGTGGTTTTCCGTGCCGCATGTGGTCAACTGTGCGTGCCGGCCGGCGGTCCGTGCCGTCGCGCCGCGCGGGAGGGCAAGCGATCCATGTCGAGCCGAATCCAACCGGTCGCCAACCTGAAGGAATACTTCAAGGACGCGCTGCATGGCGTGCTCACGAAGCAGCGTGTGGCCCTCGAGGATCAGACCGAGCATTACGTGGTGAACCTGCTCACGCTGTTCGCCCGCTCCGAGGCACTGTTCGAGCAGACCGGCGAAGGGCTGCGCGTCAAACCGCTCGTGGTCATGATGTCCGAGGCGCTCGCAGCGCATAGCCGCACCGAGCGCGACCGCGGCCTGCAGCGTCTCGGCGACGTGTCGCTGTTCATCGCCGGCTTCCTGGCGCATGGCTTCGCGCGCAGGCTCATCGACATCGACTATCACATTGCGATGGGCGGGTGCGCCTACGGAACACTGGCCCGCGCGCTCGCCCCAGGTGGTGCGCCGGAGAGCCAGGCGGCCCGACGCGCGTGCGTGCTCGCGCAGGTGTTCGCCGAGCTCGCCGAAAAATTCCAGCCCATGGTGGATGCGCTCAACGAGTTGAGCGAAGTCGGCTATGCCCACTCGCACAAGGACATCTTGCGGCTGTACGAGCTGTGGCTGAAGACCGGTAGCCGGCGTGCGCACGAGTTGCTGAAACGTCTCGGCGTCGAGCCGCTCGCCCGGCCCGCGAGCACGCTCGGGGCGCTGCACTGAACCGCATGATCCTGACGCGCCTGCAGCAGTTGATCGGCGGCATCTACGACCTGGGCGTCGCTTACGACGTATACGACTTCCTGGTGACCGACCGCGCCTGTCTGCCGCCGCAGGTGCGCGCGCGCGTCGGCGCTGAGGATCTGATCGTCGCTCAGGGCGATGAGGCCGAGGGAGAGGTGGCCGTTTCGCTGTACCTCGACCCGGCGCTGCTCGCGCGGCTCGGGCGCGAGGACCCGATGGTGCGGCTGTACGACGGGAACGTCGCGGACTGGTGGACCGCGCTCGAGGGCGTGAGCCATTTTCTCTACCTTGCCTGGAATGCGAGTCACGACCGGCCGGTGTCGCTGCTCGAGCTGGAGATGCAGGCCGAGGTGGACAAATACGTGGCGAGCTTCTGGCTGATGCGCCGGCAGTGTCCTGGGCGATTCCCCCTCGAGTTGCGCCGGCTGTTGTTCGAACGCACCCGCATCGATCCGCAGCTCGCCGAGGGGCGCGATGAGCTGTACCGCCACGCGAGTGGCTATGCCGAGCGGTTCTGCCGCCGGCTCGAGCGGCTGCTGCACGCGGCGCGCAGCGGCCGCGAGGACGGGGTGCTCGCCGAACTGCGTCGGTTCTACCGCTATACGAATGCCCGCAAGCGCTCGCACATCGAGCGGCTGGCCTGAGCGCGCTACGGGGCGCTATGGTGAGGCGGGCGCCGCGGCGCTCGCCGTGAGCGCATAGCGTGCGCGCAGCAGACCGATCGCGGTCTTGCCGTCGCGGATCTCGCCGCGCTCGGCCCACTGGCAGGCCTGCTCGAAGGGCATCCAGTGCACTTCGATCACTTCGGACTGCTCGTGCGCGGCGATGGCCGTCTCCAGCTGCGTCGCAAGAAACAGGTGCAGCACCTCGCTGAAGACCCCTGGCGAGCTCAGGTACGTCCCGAGGCTCTGCCAGTGCGCCGCCCGTACGCCGGCCTCCTCGGTGAGCTCACGCTGCGCGGTGGCGAGCGGCGGCTCGTTGGGCTCGAGTTTCCCGGCCGGCAGCTCCCACAGCCAGCCGCCGGCCACGTACCGGTACTGGCGCAGCAGGCAGACTCGCCGCTCGGCATCGATCGCGACCGCCACGGCGCCGCCCGGATGGTGGACGACCTCGAGCGTGGCCTGGTGGCC
>JAJXWE010000389.1 GCA_021781775.1 Pseudomonadota bacterium
CATCGCCAAGCTCATCGGCAAGGGCGCGCTCGCCAACGCCCTGGGGGAGGCGGGCACGAGCAACGCGCAGGGCGAGGCGCAGAAGCGGCTCGACGTGCTCGCCAACGACATCTTCGTACGGACCAACGAGTGGGGCGGGCAGCTCGCCGGCATGGTCTCGGAGGAGCACGAGACCCCGTACGCCATCCCCGAGCAGTACCCGCGCGGGCGCTACCTGCTGCTGTTCGACCCGCTCGATGGCTCCTCCAACATCGACGTGAACGTCGCGGTGGGCAGCATCTTCTCCGTGCTGCGCTGTCCGGAGGGCGTGAGCGAGCCGTCGATCGGGGATTTCCTGCAGCCGGGCTGCGCGCAGGTGTGCGCCGGCTATGCGATCTATGGGCCGGCGACCATGATCGTGCTGTCGACCGGCCATGGCGTGCACGGCTTCACGCTCGATCGGGAGATCGGTGAGTTCTCCCTCACGCATCCGAACCTGCGCATCCCGGAGACGACCAGCGAATTCGCGATCAATGCCTCGAACTCACGCTACTGGGAGCCGGCGATCCGCCGCTACGTCCAGGAGTGTCTCGCCGGTCAGAGTGGTCCGCGCGGCAAGGATTTCAACATGCGGTGGATCGCCTCGCTGGTCGCCGAGGCACATCGGATCCTGATGCGCGGCGGGGTGTTCATGTATCCGCACGACCGTCGCGATCCGAGCCGCCCGGGGCGGCTGCGCCTGCTCTACGAGGCAAACCCCATCGGCTACCTCATCGAGCAGGCCGGCGGGCGGGCGAGCACCGGCCTGGCGCCCATCCTCGAGGTCCCCCCGAGCGCGCTGCACCAGCGGGTGAGCTTCGTGTTCGGGGCCCGCGAGGAAGTCGAGCGCATCGAGCGCTACCATCGTGACCACAACGAGTTCGAGCTCGACGTGCCGCTGTTCGGCGCGCGAGGTCTGTTCACCACGCCCAACGTGTGACCCGGAGCGTCCATGTCCGCCCGCCATCCCATCATCGCGGTCACCGGTTCCTCGGGCGCCGGCACCACCTCGGTCAGCAAGACCTTCGAGCAGATCTTCCGCCGCGAGCAGATCAAGGCGGCATTCGTCGAGGGCGACAGCTTCCATCGCTATGACCGCGCCGCAATGCGCGAGCAGCTCGAGCAGGCCCTGGCGCGCGGCGACCATCACCTGAGTCACTTCGGGCCGGAGGCAAATCTGTTCGCCGAGCTCGAGGAGCTGTTCCACAGCTACGGTGAGGCCGGCGGCGGCCGGGTCCGCAAATATCTGCACGATGCCGCCGAGGCCGCGCCCTTCGGCCAGCCGCCCGGCACCTTCACGGTGTGGGAGGACCTGCCGGCGGACACGGATCTTCTCTTCTACGAGGGACTGCACGGCGCCGTGGTGACCGAGGAGGTCGATATCGCCCGGCACGTCGATCTGCTCATCGGGGTGACACCCGTCATCAACCTGGAGTGGATCCAGAAGCTGCAGCGCGACAAGGCGACGCGCGGCTACTCGACCGAGGCGGTCACCGAGACCATCCTGCGCCGCATGCCCGACTACGTGAGCTACATCTGCCCGCAGTTCTCGCGCACGCACATCAACTTCCAACGGGTCCCGGTCGTCGACACCTCGAATCCATTCATCGCGCGGTTCATTCCGACGCCGGACGAGTCATTCCTCGTGATTCGTTTCGCCAATCCCCGCGGCATCGACTTTCCCTACCTGCAGTCGATGCTCAAGGACTCGTTCATGTCGCGCCCGAACACCATCGTCTGTCCCGGTGGCAAGATGGACCTGGCCATGCAGCTGATCTTCACGCCAATGATCTGGCGGCTGATCGAGCGGCGTAACGATGCCCAGGGGCGCGAACCCGGCAGGTCGCGGCGCTGAGCCGCTCCCGCACAACACCATCAACCGACCACAGCGGCGGAGGACACCATGGCGCTGATCTCGTTGCGGCAACTGCTCGATCATGCGGCCGAGTTCGCCTACGGCGTGCCGGCCTTCAACATCAACAACATGGAGCAAGTGCAGGCCATCATGCAGGCGGCCGCAGCCACCGACAGCCCGGCCATCCTGCAGGTCTCGGCCGGCGCGCGCAGCTACGCCGGGGAGTCGTTCCTGCGGCGCATCGTGCAGGCGGCGGTGGAAAGCTGGCCGAGCGTTCCGGTGGTGCTGCACCAGGACCACGGCGCGAGCCCGGCGGTATGCCAGCGTTCCATCCGCTCGGGGTTCACCAGCGTGATGATGGACGGCTCGCTGCTCTCGGACATGAAGACGCCGGCCTCGTTCGAATACAACGTGGAGGTCACGCGACGCACGGTCGAGCAGGCGCATCCGGTCGGCGTTTCGGTCGAAGGGGAACTCGGCTGCCTCGGCTCCCTCGAGTCGGGCCTGGCCGGGGAGGAAGACGGGGTCGGCGCCGAGGGCAAGCTCTCGCGCGAGCAGCTGCTCACCGATCCGCACCAGTGTGTCGAGTTCGTCGCGCGCACCGGGGTCGATGCGCTCGCCATCGCCATCGGCACGTCCCACGGCGCCTACAAGTTCTCGCGCGAACCCACGCACGAGGTGCTGGCGATCGCGCGCATCGAGGCGATCCACCGCGCCATCCCCAACACGCACCTGGTCATGCACGGCTCCTCTTCGGTTCCGCAGGATTGGCTCGCCGTGCTGCGTGAGCACGGCGGGGACGTTCCCGAGACCTACGGCGTGCCGGTGGAGCAGATCCGCGAGGGCATCCGCCACGGCGTGCGCAAGGTCAACATCGATACCGACATCCGCCTGGTCATGACGGCCGCGGTGCGCCGCGCGCTCGCCGAGAAGCCGACGGATTTCGATCCGCGCCGCTTCCTGCGTGCGGCGACGGGTGCGGCGCGTGAGCTGTGCGCGCAGCGCTTCGAGGCCTTCGGCGCGGCCGGGCAGGGCGGACTGATCCGCCCGATCCCGCTCGAGCAGATGGCCGAGCGCTACGGCCACGAGACGCTGCGCCGCGCCGGCTGAGTCCGGCCGGGCGCAACCGGGAGGCGGACTGGCGCGCGCGGCGAATCCCCGGGCCACCTTAACGTGACGCCATGAGCACTCCTCGAGAACTGACCAACGCGCTGCGCGCGCTGGCG
>JAJXWE010000390.1 GCA_021781775.1 Pseudomonadota bacterium
CTTCAGCGCAAAAGTGTTACCCATGTCTTCGGTCTAAACCGTCACCCATTTGACCGGAACGTACCCAAGCATTTTAATTGGGGCGTGTGGGAATCGAACCCACGACCAGCGGATTAAAAGTCCGATGCTCTACCGACTGAGCTAACGCCCCACCGGGGTCACGGCGAGGATCCCGGAACGGGCGCCGCAGGGGTCCGGATGATACCCGGATGTGCCCGTTACTGGTAGCGCGTGGGATCCGGGACCCCGGCCGCCTCAAAGCCGGCTCGGCGCAGCCGGCAGGCGTCGCAGCGGCCGCAGGCCCGCCCTTCGCGGTCGGCCTGATAGCACGAAACCGTCATACCGTAGTCGACCCCGAGCGCCATGCCCTCGCGAATGATGCGCGCCTTGGTCCACTCGATGAGCGGCGCCTCGATGCGGCAGGGACTGCCCTGCACACCGGCCTTCGTGGCGAGCCTCGCGAGCTGCGCAAAGGCCTCGACATATTCCGGCCGGCAGTCGGGATAGCCCGAATAATCGAGCGCATTGACCCCGACGAAGATGTGCCCGGCCTCGAGCACCTCCGCCCAGGCGAGCGCAAGCGAAAGCAGAATGGTGTTGCGCGCGGGCACGTAGGTCACGGGTATCCCCTCGCTCGGCGCCTCCGGCACGGCGATCGACGGATCGGTCAGCGCCGAACCGCCGATACCCGCCAGATCGACCTGCATCACACGGTGCTCGCGCGCTCCGAGCGCGCTCGCCACCCGCGCTGCCGCGGCGAGTTCCGCCTCATGTCGCTGGCCGTAGGCGACAGACAGCGCATAGCACTCCAGGCCCTGCCGTCGTGCCAACGCGAGCGCGGTTGCCGAATCAAGACCGCCCGAAACGAGCACGACTGCCCTGATCTGGCTCATGCAAGTTTCCGGTGCCGAGGGTGATCCGCCGTCGCGAGGGTCATGATCATTTTCCCGGCGTGTTGCCCCAGAGAATTTTGTGCAGCTGAACCTGCAGACGTACCGGCAGACGATCGGCCAGGATCCACTCGGCGAGCTCTCGCGCCGGCAGCTGCTCGTGGCTCGGCGAGAACCACACCGTACAGCGCTCGGCGAGCGCGCGCTCGCGCACCTGTGTCGCGCTCCACTCGTAATCGGCGCGATCGCAAAGTACGAACTTCACCTGATCCCGCTCGGTGAGCGTGACGAGCTCCTCGTAACGATTGCGCGCCACTTCGCCGGAGCCCGGCGTCTTGACGTCCACGACGCGCACGACGCGCGGGTCCACGCCGGCGAGGCTCATCGCTCCACTCGTCTCGAGCGACACGCGCAGGTCCGCATCGCACAGGCGGCGCAGCAGCTCGAGGCAGCCCTTCTGCGCCAACGGCTCTCCCCCGGTCACGCACACGTAGCGCGCGCCGAGTTCCTGCACGCGCTCTAGCACCCGCCCGACTTCCCACCACTCCCCGCCATAAAAGGCATAGGCGGTATCGCAGTACCCGCAGCGCAGCGGGCAGCCCGTCAGCCGGATGAACGTGGTCGCGATCCCCGCCGTATCCACCTCGCCCTGCAGCGAGTGGAAGATCTCAGTGATCTTCAGCCGCGTCGCCGACGTTGCCGGCGACGCGGCTGAGGCCCCAGCGCTCACTGGCCCGCGTGGCTCAGCGCGTGCGCCGCCTGCGTGGCGACATCCGTGCCCGGGTAGTCATGAATCACTTTGCGCAGTGTCGCGCGTCCTGCGCTCACTTTGCCCTGTGCAATCAGCGTGTTGCCAAGATCGAACATCGCGGCAGGCGCTTTCCCCGAGTCCGGCCATTGCTTCAGCACCCTGCGGAAGCATTTCTCCGCTTCGTTGAAGTTCTGGTTGACGTAGTGCGCCTCGCCGAGCCAGTACTCGGCATTCGGCGCTAGCGGACTGTCCGGATAGGTCTTGAGGAAACCCTCGAAGCCGTGGATGGCCACCGAGTAGCTACCCGCCTTGAGCGCATCGAACGCCTGCGTGTAGACGGATTGCTGCGTCGGCGTGACACCGGGCAGCGCGCCGGCTGCAGGGGCTGCGCCGCCTTCCCCTGTCGCTGCACCAGTCGCACCCGGGCCGCTCTGTCCGCCCGCCGCGCCCGCGCCAGCGCCGCCCGCCCCTGCCGCGCTCTCGGCCTGCAATGCCGCCTGCTGCGCCGCACTCGCCTGCTCGAGAGCCTTCACCCGCTTGTCCAGCGCGGCGTACAGGTCCTGCCCCTGCGAGCCGCTCCGCTGGTCCCTGCGCTCCAGGCTGTCGAGCCGACCGCGCAGGTCGCGCACCTCGGCTTGCAGGGAGTCCTCCTGCTCGGCGAGCTGCACCAGGCTTCCATTCGAGACGAACCGCTCGAGCTTCGTCACCCGTGCATCGAGGTTATCGAGCCGGACCTGGGTCGGATCGGGGCCGGTGGCGCAGCCGCTGAGCAGCGCCACCACGAGCGCCGCGGCCGGCGCGAGCAAGAGACGAGCACGCATGGCAACTCCTCGCCGACGGCCGCTACTGCGCCGGCTGCGTCGGCGTCAGATAGACGATGTCGACGCGGCGATTCTTCGCCCAGGCCACCGGATTGTTGGCCGGATCCACCGGGCGCTCCTCGCCGTAGCTCACCACAGTGATCTGGTTCGGGGAAACGCCCTGCAGGAGCATCGCCTGGCGGACGGACTGCGCACGACGCATACCGAGACCGATGTTGTACTCTGGGGAGCCGCGGTCATCGGTGTTGCCTTCGAGGCGTACGCGCGCGTTCGGATGATCGGACAGATACTTCGCATGCGCGGCCACGATCTGGATGCCACGCCCCTCGATCACCGCGCTGTTGAACGCGAAGTGGATAGTCCGGTCGGCGAGCAGTCCCTGCTGCGGCCCGGGTACCGACTGCTGATTGCCGAGCGATCCCTCGCCGGCGTTCCCGCCCGCGCCCGCGCCAGCGCCTTGGGCGCCAGCCCCGGCCGCTCCGGAAGACTGTGAGGCAGCCGGCTTAACCGGCTTGCTCGCGCAGGCCCCAAGCCCCAGAGCCGCGGTCAACACCATGACAGTAAGAATGCGACGCATATTGCACCTTTCCAAGTACACGCCGGAGTTCCGGCGCCCTGTTGTTACA
>JAJXWE010000391.1 GCA_021781775.1 Pseudomonadota bacterium
AGGAGGCGATCCGCACCGATGCATGAGTTGGCTATCTGCCAGGGATTGATTCGAGAGGTCGAGTGCGTGGCCCGCGCCCACCACGCCCGAGCGGCAGCGAAAATCTGTGTTTCAGTCGGGGCGCTCTGCGGCATCGATCCGCAGCAGCTCGCACGGACCTTCAGCATCGCACGTGCCGGAACGCTTGCCGACGGGGCGGAGCTGGAAATCGAATCGGTCGGCGTGCGCATCCGATGCCCCGTGTGCGATCTGGAGTCGGAGGTTGCGCCGAACGCACTCGTGTGCGCGCGCTGTGGAGGCTGGCGAGTGCAGCTCGTACGCGGTGAGGAGTTGCTGCTGCGCTCGGTGGAGTTGGAGCTCGAGGTGAACGAACAGGCGCCGCGGGCTCCGGCGGCGTGCTGAACAGGGGGCGGCGATGTGCGTTGAATGTGGCTGTTCGGTCACGGCCGAGGCGGTGCGGGTGACGGACACGCACGGCATCTATTCCGTGCGACCGGCCGAGCGGCACTCGATCGAGGTGCTGAGCGGAATCCTCGCGCACAACGATCATCAGGCTGAGCACAACCGCAGCCACCTCGAGCGGCACGGCATTCTGGCGCTGAATCTCATGTCGGCGCCGGGCTCGGGCAAGACGAGCCTGCTCGAGCGCACCATCGAACTCGCCAGCGGCCGCTTCCGCATGGCGGTGATCGAGGGCGACCTGCAGACCGAGAACGACGCACGGCGCATCCGCGCCAAGGGCGTTCAGGCCGTGCAGATCACCACCGGTGAAACCTGTCATCTGGATGCGTCGATGGTGCACGATGCGCTGCATGCGCTCGATCTGAACGGCATCGACGTGCTGATGATCGAGAACGTCGGCAATCTCGTCTGTCCCGCGAATTTCGCCCTTGGCCAGCATGCGGACATTGCCCTGCTCGCTGTCACGGAGGGGGACGATAAGCCGGCGAAGTACCCGGGGATGTTCCGCGGCGCCGATCTGGTGATGCTCAGCAAGACCGATCTGCTCGGCGTCCTCGACGATTTCTCCTGCGCGGCGGCTGAGCGGCACGTGCGCGAACTCGCCAATCCGGCGCCAGTGATACGCGTCTCGTCCCGACAGCCGGCCACGCTTGCGCCCTGGATCGATTGGATCGAAGCACGCCTCGGGGCGCTGCGGACCGGCGCATGAGCGCTGCGGACGAGCGCGCGCCTGCTGAACACGGTCCGTCCCTCGCCAGCGGAGCGGCCGGCGCGTCCTCTGCCCAGTGGCTTGAGCGCCTGCGCGCGCTGCCGCTGCCGGGGCGAGTGCGGGTCATGAACGTGTGCGGCGGGCACGAGCGCTCGATCAGCATGGCGGGGCTGCGGCGTGCGCTGCCGGCGCAGATCGAGCTGATTCCCGGCCCCGGCTGCCCGGTATGCGTCTGTCCGGAGGAGGACATTCACACCGCCATCGAGCTGGCGCGCCGCCCCGGGGTCACGCTGGTGGCCTTCGGCGACATGCTGCGGGTCCCCGCGAACGGGCCGCGCAGCGAGCCGCGCTCGCTGTTGCAGGCGCATGCGGCCGGCGCGGACGTGCGACCGATCGCATCGCCGACGGAGGCGGCGCGCATCGCGGCGGCGCATCCGGATCGGACGGTGGTGTTCTTCGCCGCCGGGTTCGAGACGACGACGGCGCCCGTGGCGGCGCTGCTGGCGCAGCGCCCACCGCCGAATCTTGTGGTGCTGCTCTCGGGGCGTCTCACCTGGCCGGCCGTTGCGATGCTGCTCGAGAGCGAGGCGGCGGGCTTCGATGCGCTGATCGCGCCGGGTCATGTGGCGACGATCATGGGCCCAGAGCAATGGCAGTTCGTTCCGCAGGACTACGGGATTCCGACCGCGGTGGCGGGATTCGAGGTAACGAGTCTGCTCGCCGCGCTGTACTCGGTGCTGCGCCAGCACCTGGCGAAGCGCGCATTCCTCGACAACTGTTACAGCCGGGTGGTGCACCCGGGCGGCAACCCGACGGCCCGGGCTGTGCTCGAGACCGTCTTCGAGATCCGTGATGCCACTTGGCGCGGCATCGGCACCATCCGCAATTCCGGCTACGCCTTCAGGTCCGAGTACGCCGCCTACAATGCCCTGGAGCGCTTCACGCTCGACCCGAGCCAGCCCCGCAAGCGCGCCGGACAGATGCCGCCGGGATGTGACTGCGCGCGCGTCGTGCTTGGCAAGATCTACCCCAACCAATGCATACTGTTTGGCAAAGGCTGCGCGCCGCGCACCCCGATCGGACCGTGCATGGTGTCCGATGAAGGGGCCTGCCGCATCTGGTGGTCGACAGGAGTTCGGGCGAGAGGCGAGGATGCCGGCGTCGTGCGCAGCTGATGCGATCCGGCGCGCTGCGCGCCGGATCGTCGTATCGGGCCGCGTGCAGGGGGTCGGCTTCCGGCCGTTCACTTACCGGCTGGCGCAGCGGTTCGCGCTCACGGGTTGGGTGCGCAATGACGCCGGCCGCGTCTTACTGCACGTCGAGGGCTACGCCGCCGACCTTGACCGGTTCGAGGCGGCGCTGATCCGCGAGGCGCCGCCGCTGGCTGAGGCGTATCTGACGCGATCCGAGCCTATCGAGTGCATGGGCAGTGACGAGTTCCGCATCCTGGCGAGCGAGGCCGCCGAGGCGCCCGAGATCCACCTGCCGCCGGATCTGCACTGTTGCCCGGACTGCCGGGCGGAACTACTCGATCCGACGCAGCGTCGCTTTCGCTATCCATTTACCAACTGCACCCAGTGCGGTCCGCGCTACACCTTGATCGAGGCCTTGCCCTACGATCGTGCGAGCACCTCGATGCGCGGTTTTGCGCTCTGTCCGAGCTGCCAGGCGGAATACGAGAATCCCGGCGACAGGCGCTTCCATGCCGAGCCGCTAGCCTGTCCGCAGTGCGGACCCAGCCTATCCTTCGAGCGCGATGGCGTCGTGCTGCCGGGCAACGAGGCGGCGATCCGCGCGGCAATGGCGTGTCTGCGCTCCGGCGCGATCCTCGCCGTGAAGGGCGTCGGCGGCTATCATCTGATGTGCGATCCGGCGAGCGATGCGGCCGTTGCGCGGTTGCGCGAGCGCAAGTGCC
>JAJXWE010000392.1 GCA_021781775.1 Pseudomonadota bacterium
TGTACGAGATCAACGAGGCCTTCGCAGCGGTCACGCTGGCCGCGATGCACGACCTGCGCCTCGACCCGACCCGCGTCAATGTCAATGGGGGCGCGTGCGCATTGGGACATCCCCTGGGCGCCACAGGTGCGCGCATCCTCACCACGCTGCTGCATGCGCTACGCGCGCGCGGCGGCAAGCGGGGCGTTGCCGGCCTGTGCATCGGCGGCGGCGAGGCGGTGGCATTGGCGGTGGAAATGATAGGCTAGGCGGACGAACGGATACCCAGGGGGACGGATGAAGATTCAAGACGCCCGCGCCGTCATCACGGGCGGCGCCTCGGGGCTCGGGCACGCCACGGCCCGTCACCTCCTCGCGCAAGGCGCGCGGGTGGCGCTCCTCGACGTGCAGGAGGAGGCCGGACGGGCCGCAGCCGCGGCACTCGGACCCGATGTAGCGTTCCTGCGCTGCGACGTGACCGCGGAGACTGAAGTGGAGGCCGCCATGGCCGAAGCCCAGCGGCACCTCGGCGGTTTGAACCTGCTGGTCAATTGCGCCGGGGTCATCGGCGCGGGACGGGTGCTCGGCAAGCACGGCCCGATGAGCGGGGAGTTCTTCGCCAAGGTCGTGCATATCAACCTTATCGGCACCTTCCTCTGCGACAAGACAGCCGCGGCGCTGATGCAACACAACACCCCGAATGAGGACGGCGAGCGCGGCCTGATCGTGCACACCTCCTCGGTCGCGGCCTTCGAGGGGCAGATCGGCCAGGCGGCCTACTCTGCAACCAAGGCGGCGCTCGCCGGCATGACACTGCCGATGGCCCGTGAGCTGGCCCGCTTCGGCATCCGCTGCATCGCCATCGCGCCGGGCATCTTCCTCACCCCGATGGTCGCCTCGATGAGCGCGGAGCTGCAGGCCTCGCTCGCGGCGCAGATCCCCTTCCCCCACCGGCTCGGCAAGCCGGAAGAATTCGCGCAGCTGGTCGCTGCGGCGTTCACAATCCCGATGCTCAACGGCGAGACCATCCGTCTCGATGGCGCCGTACGGATGCAGCCCCAATGAACAGCACTCAATCCACCGAAATCCAGCGCGACGTCATGGAGTACGACGTGGCAATCGTGGGCGCAGGACCGGCCGGTCTCGCCTGCGCGATCCGGCTGAAGCAGCTCAAGCCGGACCTTAATATCTGCCTGCTCGAGAAGGCCGCGACACTCGGGGCGCACACGTTGTCCGGTGCGGTGATCGAGCCGGGTCCGCTCGATGCACTCGCACCCGAGTGGCGCCAATCGCCGCCGGCGATCTGCGTCCCCGCGACGCACGACGAGCTGCATCTGCTCACCCGCACGCGCAGGGTGCGCCTGCCGCTGCCGCCCCAGCTGCACAACCACGGCAACTTCATCGTCTCCCTCGGACTGCTGGCCGCGTGGCTCGGGCGGAAGGCCGAGGGGCTCGGCGTGGACATCTTTCCGGGCTTTGCCGCGGCCGAGCCGGTGCTCGACGCCGACGGCGCCGTGCGCGGCGTACGTCTCGGGGATGTGGGGCTGGACAAGTCTGGCCAGCCCGGCCCGAATTTCACCCCGGGCGCGGAGATCCACGCCGGCACGACCATCGTGGCCGAAGGCGCCCGCGGGAGCCTGACGAAGCAGCTGATCAGCCGCTTCAAGCTCGACGCCGACAGCGCCCCGCAGACCTTCGGACTGGGCATGAAGGAACTCTGGCAGCTGCCTGCGGGCCGCGTCCGCCCGGGGACGATCCAGCACACGGTCGGCTGGCCGCTCGACGGCAATACCTATGGCGGCAGCTTTCTTTATCACCTGACCGACAACCGGGTCTACGTGGGATTCGTGGCCGGTCTCGATTACCAGGACCCGCGGTTCTCTCCGTTCGAGGCGTTTCAGCAGTTCAAGCACCACCCGAGCATCAAGCCGCTGCTCGAGGGCGGGGAGATCCTCGCCGCAGGCGCGCGCACCATCGCGGCGGGCGGCTGGCAGAGCATTCCCCGACTGGAGATGCCGGGGGCGATGCTCATCGGCGATGCCGCCGGCGGGGTGAACGTGCCCAAGATCAAGGGAGTGCACCAGGCGATCCGCTCGGGCATGCTCGCCGCCGAGCACCTCGCGGCCGGCGGCTCGCCGGTGGGCTTCGATGCGCTCTGGCGCGCCTCGGCCGGCGGCCAGGAACTGCGCGCGGTGCGCAACGTCAAGCCGGGCTTCAAGCGCGGGCTGTGGTTCGGCCTCGCCAACGCGGGCCTGGAGGCGCTCACCGGCGGTCGCACGCCCTGGACGCTGCGGCCCAAGACGGCCGATTACCAGCGGCTGCGCCACCTCGACGCGTATGCCTCACCGGACCGGCACTGGGTGGAACGCACGCTGCCGCCGCGCGACCGGCTCGCCTCGGTGTTCTTCGCCTCAACGAGCCACGACGAGCAGCAGCCGGCGCACCTGAAGGTGCGCGACACGAGCATCTGCACGGACCGCTGCCGAATCGAGTTCGGCAACCCGTGCCAGCGGTTCTGTCCCGCCAACGTCTACGAGATGGTCGAAGACACAAGCGGCTGGCGACTGCAGATCAATGCGGCGAACTGCGTCCACTGCAAATCCTGCGACATCAAAGACCCGTACGGCATCATCGACTGGACGCCGCCCGAGGGTGGCTCCGGGCCCAACTACCAGTCCCTGTAGCGTCAATGGAAGCGATCTGGCAGCCCTCGGCGCAGCGCATCGCCGCCGCCAACCTCACCCGGTTCGTCGCCTGCGTCAACGCCCGGTTGGGGCTCAGCCTCAAGGGGTTCCCGGATCTTTATGCCTGGTCAGTCAGCGAGCCGGCATTGTTCTGGAGCGAGCTGGCGCACTTCGCGGCCGTACGCGCCGAGTGGGGCAAGGGACCGGCGATCGAGCACCCTGAGCGTATGCCGGGTGCGCGCTTTTTCTCCGACGCCACGCTGAACTTCGCCGAGAATCTGCTGCGCTTCCGCGACGATCAGCCGGCGATCACGTTCTCCAACGAGCGCGGTGCGGAACAGCGGTTGACCTACCGGCAGCTGCATGAGGAGGTGGCGCGGATCGCCGCGGGCCTGCGCGACGCCGGCGTCGAGCCCGG
>JAJXWE010000393.1 GCA_021781775.1 Pseudomonadota bacterium
CCTGCAGCAGTTCCGTGGCGACCTGCAGGCGTGCCGGCGATGGGCTGGAAACCTTGGCGGGACTGTCGGCTGCGAACGCCTGTCCGACGCACAGGCAGGCAACCATTAATGTCACGAGCGATTTCATCATCTTTCTCCCGCCACGCGGTCGCGAAGTTCTCAGGTTTGGATGCGCCACCGGGAAAATAGCACGAGCGCACGGACCGGCGCAGCAACGCGGGGCACCCGCCGGAGCGCACTCAACACGCCACGTCACGGCGGCGCGTCACCCGGCCGTCGCCCGCACGGGCACGCCGCCTCGGGGGATCATCCGAGCACTGTGCCGGTCAGGTTCAGCGCCTCGCGAACACGTCATTGAATGGGCGCGCATAGGCATCGTTACTCGTCAGGCTGGGCAATCCGAGCGCTGCCTCGATGACCCGCGCCGTGCTGTAGTGATCGTACCGACGGGCACTGACGTACCCGGCCCTGACCGTGTGCCGAGAGCCGACTACGATGGTCGCGACGTGATCGTTCTTGAGCGTATTGGATTCATCCCAGGTGATGATGAGCAGGCTCTTCTGATCGCGCCACGCGGCTGAGCGGAACAGCGGCGCGAGCGTCTTGCGCAGCCACGCGTCCTGAACCCGCAGGCTCTGCGGCGAGCCGTTGCCCGAGGCTTCACCATCGTCATAGTCATCGGCCGCGAGCCAGGCAAACGCGGGTGTCGCGGCGGTGCGCCGCAGATCGGCGAACCAGTTGCGTAGCGGCACCAAATGAGTCCGGCAGCGGGCCGTATTGGCGCGGATGTCGGTGAAATTGAAGAATGGCGCATCGTCCGGCTCGTAGTACTTGTCATAGTGTGTGGTGGTGTTGCACGGCACGCCCATGCCCTGCTCGTAGGCTTTCCACGATCTACCGACCGACTCGAGCAGGTCACCGAGATTGCGCGACGCGATGTGGATGTTAGGGAAGTACTGCCCGCCCGTGACGAAGGTGTCTCCTCCGGCGATGGCCAGGTAGTTCTCGTCGCTCGGATGATAGACCGCCTGGTAGTTCGCCAGCACCGTCCCGCGCGCGGCCAGCGCATTGAGGTACGGGGCGTCTTTCCGGTCGCCAATGACCTGCCGGAAGTCCGTGTTTTCCATCATGATCAGAAAAACGTGATCGAAGCGCGGCACGTGCGCGGGGGGCGGCTCGGGCGGCGGGAAGTCCACGGGCGGCCGAACGTCAAGGCGCATCGCTCCGACATAGCTGGCCGCACCGCCGGTGCGGCCGCTTAGCCTGAGCGTCAGACGCAGCGCGACGGCTCCGCGGGGGACCGCTCCGCGCCGGATGCGTTGCACGAAGCGGACGGGGCTCGCCTGCGGCGATCCCGAGCGGGGTCCGCGCAGAGTAAACGGCGAGCCCATCGCCTCGCCTGATGAACCGAGAAAGACCCCAGTGAGACGCGGCGCCGCCGTGTTGCGGCCGGAGACCCCAAACCCAACCACTGCCGCAAAGCGCATTGAGGCTGGTGCGGGGCGCGGGAAGCGCAGGGTTCGTTCGAGCGTGCTCGAGCCCCACGGTCCGCTCGCCACGATCACCCGCGGCGAGCGCTGTGCCGGGTAGGTAGCGCGCAGCGCGCCGGCGCAGAGCAGCGTCGGACTGCCCGCCAGGGTGAGCCAGCCGGGCACGGTGCTCGACGCCTGCCGGTCCAGCGTGCAGCGCAAGGCCGGCGCGAAAGCGAGGGGATTCGGGGCGGTCGCCTGGGCCGCGCCGCCGGCGACCAACACCACCGTGAGCATCAGCGACAGCACGCGGCGGCGGGCTTGACCGCGCGCCGCGGCGGGCGCGCTCGAGCGACCGGTGCACGCCGAACCCGTTACGGAGATAAAGCGCATGAGTTCCTGACTCCTCTGGCAGCTTACCGCCGGTCCTGGGTGGCCACCCATAACGGTCGCGGCGCGACTCGTTCAGCCTCAGGCACCCCGGCGTGCGTATCAAGAGTAGCGCCAAAATGACTCCAAGGCAGACTCTTGCGCCGTGCCCGACGGGCGTGGCACCGCAGCGCATTGCGACGGTCGTGTCGGTGCAGTATTTTTCTTCCGGTCGCATGATGCACGAAGTGCTCGCACCAGCGTGCATCGGCTGCACCATGAGCCCGAACCGACCTCCAGCCCCCTCATGACGCATCACGCCATTACGACTCTGCTCACTCGACTTAACCTGCGCCTACCCATCCTGCAGGCGCCAATGGCCGGCGTATCCGAGGCGGGCGGCCTGGGTGCGATCGGTGTAGGCGCCACCGGCGCGCATGGCGCGCGCGCAATGATCGCGGAGGTGCGCGCACGCACCGCGGGCCCGCTGAACGTGAATGTCTTTGTCCACCGACCGGCCAGCGCGGACGAGCCCCGCGAAACGGCATGGATCGAGCGGCTGCGGCCGCGCTTCGCGGCATTCGGTGCCGCACCTCCGGCGCGGCTGCGGGAGATCTACACGAGCTTCGCCACGGACGATGCGATGCTGGCGATACTGATCGAGACCCGGCCCGCAGTCGTCAGCCTGCACTTCGGCCTGCCGGACGCCTCGCGGCTGCGGGCGCTGCGCGCCGCCGGCATCGTCCTGCTGGCCACGGCCACGAGTCTCGCCGAAGCGCAGCAGGCGGCGGCGGCAGGAGTGCAGGCTATCGTGGCGCAAGGCTACGAGGCCGGCGGGCACCGCGGCGTCTTCGATCCGCAGGCGCCGGACGACCGGTTGGGCACGCTGGCGCTGACACGCATCCTGGTTGCCCGGATCGATCTGCCGGTTATCGCCGCCGGGGGCATCATGGACGGTCAGGACATCCGGGCCGCACTCGCGCTGGGCGCCGCGGCGGCGCAGCTCGGGACCGCCTACCTTGCCACTGACGAGAGTCTCGCCGACGAGGGTTACCGGGCGGCGCTATTCAGTCCGGCCGCACACCACACGGTCATGACACGCGTGATCTCCGGGCGGCCGGCGCGCTGCCTGGGCAATCGGTTCACGGCACTCGGCGCAGAAGTCGATGCGGCGTCGCTTCCCGCCTACCCGATCGCCTACGACCTGGCCAAAGCGCTGCACGTCGTCGCCGTACAGC
>JAJXWE010000394.1 GCA_021781775.1 Pseudomonadota bacterium
TTCTCCGGTTTCCAGCCTTCTAAAAAAAACAGTCACGCCTGTTTCTTATTGAATCGCGGATGCCTATAATCGCTCGGGCGCTGTCCGGGGTCCGGGCGGCAGCCCGAAGGGGGGTGGTCGGTGGACACGGCAACCGTAAAGCGATTTCTGGATGGCATGAAGTACGAAGCGGAGCGTACTGCTCCGCCGGATGGCTTCCCTCGCCTGCCGGACATTCCGGCCGGACGCTACGTGGATCCGGCGTTTCTCGCGCTGGAGCGCGAGTTTCTCTGGCGGCGCAGCTGGTTGTACGCCTGTCACATCGACGAATTGCCCGAACCCGGCTCCTTTCTGCTGTGGCGCAAGAGCGGGGCGCCGATTGTGATCGTACGCGGCAAGGATGACGTCGTACGCGCCTTCTACAACACCTGCCAGCACCGCGGCGCTCCGTTGGTCAAGGGCGAAAAGGGCTGCGTGCCGGGTTTCGTCTGCGGCTACCACGGCTGGACGTACGCACTCGACGGCAGCCTGATCAACCTGCGCGACAAGCGCGATTTCGTGGGTCTCGATCCGTGCACCCGCGGCCTGAAGGCGGTGCGCTGCGAGCGGTTCTACAATTGGATCTTCATCAACGAGGATGCAAATGCCGAACCCCTGGAGCGGCACTTTGCCCCGTTCGTGGAGTATTTCCAGCAGTTCCAGCCGCTCGAGTGGCGGCTGGTGTCGCAGCAGAGCTTCGACGTGAAATGCAACGTCAAGGTACTGCTCGACGCGTTTCTGGAGGTCTACCATCTCAAATCGATTCATCAGAACACGGTGGACCGGTTTCTCGATCACCGTGGCACGTCGATTGCGCTGTATCGCCGCGGGCACTCGCTCATGGTGACTCCGAACCGCCGTCCGGACTGGGTAGATCCGGGTACGCGCGGCATGCGCCGTATCGAAACCGCCACCGTGATCTCGACGAACAACAATCCGTCTTTTAACTTCTATCCGAATCTGGTGGTTCCGGTCGATCCGACCGGTTGTCCGCTCCTGCTGTTCTGGCCGACCTCAGACACGACCATGAGGATCGAGTGCCACTGGTTCGCGCCTGACTGGGGCGATGGGCCGCCGCCGGAGCTTTGGAGCGTCCGCATCGCCAACTTTGACCGCATTCTGGATGAGGATCTGCAGTTCGCGGCGGCGATCCAGGAGTCCGTGATGTCGCCGGGGTTCCGCGGGATTCCCCTGAACTACCAGGAGCGTAGGATCTACCATTGGCACGCCGAGCTCGATCGGCGCATCGGGACGGAGCGCGTTCCGGAGGCGCTGCGCGTTCCGCCGCTGCTCGATCCGCTGTTCGAGAATTGATCGGCCGATGCACGCGCTGTCGAGCATCGTCTCCTGCGGCATTTACGTGCCCTCGCTGCGGCTCGAACGCGCGCGCGTCGCACAGGCGTTGCAGTGGCTCGGGCCGCCGGGCCCGACGCCGCTCTCAGGCGCCCGCGCGGTATGCAACTGGGACGAAGATGCACTGACCATGGCCGTTGAGGCCGGTCGACGCTGCCTGAACGGCGCGGTGGGACCGGTCGGGACTCCGGCTGCCGTGACGCTCGCCTCGACGACCTTGCCATTCGCCGATCGCAGCAACGCCACCGTAGTGGCCGGCGCTCTCGATCTGCCGGAGACGATCCGCACGAGCGACTGCGGCGGGAGTCTGCGCGCTGCCACTTCCGCGCTCGCCGCCCTGGTGCGGCGGGACGAGACGGGTGCGGCGCTGCTCATTGCGAGCGATGCGCGCCTGGCGCGGCCGGGAAGCCCTCAGGAGCTGCAGTTCGGGGCCGCAGCCGCGGCGCTGCTGATGGTGCGCGATCCGCCGGCGGTCGGAATTCGACCGAGCGCGGCAATCGTCGCCGCCGAGTGCCTCTCGGCGGACTTCGTGGATCACTACCGCATGGGCGACGAGCGCTTCGACTATGCGCTCGAGGAGCGGTGGGTCCGCGACGAGGGCGTCATGAAGCTCGTTGTGGCCGCGATCGCGCGCACGCTCGCGGCCGCCGGGCTCGGCGCGGAACAGATCGACCAACTGGTGATGCACGGACCGACCGGCACGGCTCGGCGGGTGGCCCAGGCGGCGGGTCTCGCGAACGCGCGGCTGCAGGACGATCTGCACGAGAACTGCGGCGACACCGGCGCCGCGCACCCGTTGCTGATGCTCACCGCCGCTCTCGAGACGGCCCGTCCCGGGCAACGGATCGTGCTCGTCGGGTTTGGACAGGGCGTCGACGTGCTGGTGCTCATCGCCGCCGACGGTGCTGGCGCAGTGGCACGGCCGACAGTCGCCGAGGTGCTTGGACAATCGAAGCCGGAGCCGTACTACACGCGCTACCTGGCCCACAGCGGACTGCTCGAGCCACACTTCGGCATGCGTGCGGAGCGGGACAATCGAACCGCCCATACCGTGGCCTGGCGCAAGCGCCGGCAGACAACGGCCTTCGTCGGGGGGCGCTGCCGTTCGTGCGGCACCGTGCAGTTCCCCAAGAGCCGTGTCTGCGTCAACCCCGAGTGCCGACACCAGGACTCGCAGCATGACCATCGGCTGGCCGACGCCCTGGGCCGAGTGAAGTCTTTTACGGAGGACTGGCAAGCCTACTCGCCACGACCGCCCTACGTGTACGGCAACGTCGAGCTTGAGGCTGGAGGTAACCTGCTGATGGAGTTCACCGATCTCGATCCAGGCGAGCTGCAGGTCGGCGATGCGGTGAGCTTCGTGTTTCGCATCAAGGATTTCGATCGGATGCGAGGCTACCGGCGCTATTTCTGGAAGGCGAAGAAGGTCTGAGCGTGGCTATGGCCGAGGGCATCCGCAACAAGGTCGCGATCATCGGCATGGGCTGCTCGCGCTTCGGCGAACGCTGGGACTGTGGGCCGGATGACCTGATGCTTGAAGCATTCGCCGAGGCAAGCGCGGACGCGGGCGTGGAGCGCGATCGCATCGAGGCGGCCTGGCTCGGGATCTTCTTCGACGAGCAGAGCACGGGAAAGTCGTCGCTGCCGCTGGCGATGGGTCTGCGCCTGCCGAATATCCCGGTGACCCGCGTGGAGAATCTCTG
>JAJXWE010000006.1 GCA_021781775.1 Pseudomonadota bacterium
GCGCCCGCCGCGGCGGCTGCTTGTACGATGTGCTCCATCTCGTGATCGGTGAGCGCCGGGATCACCGGCGCCACCAGCACACCGGTCGGAACGCCCGCGGCGGTCAGCTCGCGCACCACGCGCAGCCGCGCGGCGGGCGATGCCGCCTGCGGCTCCATGGTGCGCTTCAGCGCCTCCTCGAGCGTGGTGATGCTGATGGCGACCCGCACCAGGTTGTCGCGTGCCAGTGCGCCTAGCAGATCGAGATCGCGCAGCACCAGGGCCCCCTTGGTGATGACGGTGACCGGGTGCCGACAGCGCGTGAGCACCTCCAGGATCCCCCGCGTGACGCGCAGGCCGCGTTCGACCGGCTGGTACGGATCGGTATTGGCGCCCAGAGTGATGGGCTTGCAGACATAGCCGCGGCGCGCGAGCTCGTCCTCCAGCAGCTGGCTCGCGTCGGCCTTGTACAGCAGCCGGGTCTCGAAGTCCCGCCCCGGAGACAGCCCGACATAGGCATGGCTGGGCCGGGCATAGCAGTTGTGGCTGACAATGCCGTTGGCGATGAAATCGCCGCTGGCCGTGCTCATGTCGTACAGCCGCATCGTGCCGACCGGCTCGATCGAGACAACCCGCAGGGCAGCGCCGCTGCGCACCCAGCGCCCTTCGATGTCGCGCTTGCCGCGGCTCGCCGGATCGACGCGGTGGAAGAACTCGAGCTGCTCGCGCAGTCCACCCGGCAGGCACAGGGCCGGGGCCGCCGCGGCGCCCCCGGCGCGCGGTCGCTCGCGCCCGCAGCGCAGACCCAGTGAACCACAGTACCGCTCGAGGCGCTCGAGCAGGCCCGCGTCGCTGTTGAAAATGCGCACGGCAGCCGGACCGACGGACCCCGCGGCGTCGAACGCTCCGGCGAGTGCACCCGCGCACCATTGGCGCGACGGCGCGTGAGGCCACTCGGCCGGATCCCCGCGGGTGGCGAGGCGGGTCCATGTCGCGGCCCGCGCGGTGGGCAGCACCGCGCCCGCTGCCGCCACGAGGCGCTGTTCGCCGCCCCACAGCCGGCGATCCGCCAGGTACTCGCAAGCCCGCAGCATCACCTCGTCATCGGCGCTGGCCCCACGCGCCTCGGGTGCGGCGCTGCGGCCGAGTCCGCACAGATAGCCGTAGCGGTAGTCGCGGTCCTGCTCGATCGGCGCGGCGAACCGTCCGGTGCCGAGCAGTTCATCGGCGCTCCCCAGGCAGGGTCTACCGGTGGCCTCACGGTCGTGTCCGGCGGCGACGAACTTCCAGCCGTGCACGGTGAGGAGACGGTGATCGGCACCGGCGATGAGCTCCGTACCGTCGTGCAGGACGATGCGGTAGGCCGGCTTGACGACGCTCCACCGGGCGAGCACGCGAGTGCGGACGTATCGCCGCGCAGGTCCACGGCCCGCGGTGCCGTAGATTTCGCTGCCCGCCTCGACCTGTGCGAGGGCACGCAGACGGCCATCGCCCATCAGGATCGGGGTATCGCCCCGCAAGCAATAGGCACAGGCATGCGTGCAGCCCCGGTACGGGTTGATGGACTGCTCGAAGGGGATGTCGGGGGAATCGTTGGTGCTGATCACGGTGCGGGCGCGGTCGGGCTGCAGCTCGAGCGGCACGCTCTCGGGAACCTCCGCCTGGAACCAACCGTCATCCACGGCGTCCCGGGTCCGCCGCTCGAAGCGTCCCGGAGGATTCGACCGCACGACACGCCCACCGGCCGCGCGTTTGCTTCGGAAGGAAGAGTTCATCAGATAACTGTACAAAAACACAGTTACGAGGTAAAGCCCCCCTTCGTTCGACGCACCAGCGATGGGCACGGACGATGCGCGGCTGCGCCAGGATGGTGCGCCGGCGTTGCCGCTGGCGCGCGCAATTGCTGCTTTATGTCCATTTCCCCGGTGGCATGAAAACTGCAAAATCGGCAGTACAAAATGTCGTCGGCCGCGAGGCGCATCGCGGCGCCACACGTTAAGCTAGCGATTGCCCCCATCGGAGAGCCCGCACATGAAACTGGTCACCGCGATCATCAAACCATTCAAGCTCGACGACGTGCGCGCGGCACTGTCCGAAATCGGCGTATCGGGCATGACGGTGACGGAGGTGAAGGGATTCGGCCGCCAGCGGGGCCACACCGAGCTGTATCGCGGCGCGGAGTACGTGGTGGATTTCGTGCCCAAGACCCGCATCGAGGTCGCCGTGCGCTCAGACCTCGTCGACGCGGTGATCGAGGCCATTCTGAAGTCGGCCAAGACCTCCAAGGTCGGTGACGGCAAGATCTTCGTCACCGACATCCAGCGCGTGATCCGGATCCGCACCGGAGAGACCGACGAGGCGGCGCTGTAAGGGTACCGCGTCCGGTCTGCGCCGGGGCGGCGCGCCGCTCAGACCCGTACGACCCGCATCGTCCGCGCATTGCGCTCGATGCCGAGCGCGCCGCTGCGCACCACCTCGAGCAGCTCGGCGCTGCGCGACAGGTCCGTCGTAAAGGCGGCGATCTCCGCCTCGCTCGCGGTCAGCTCCACGATGAAGCCGTCCGGCGCCGGATCGAGCACTCGCCCACCGGTACGGACCACGTAGCCCCGGACCGGATCGATCTGCTCCGGGCGTACCTTGAGTTTGAGCAGGATCAGTTCACGCTCCAGGTGCTCCCCGGTGGTCATGTCCTCGACGCTGACGACGTCGATCAGCTTGTACAGCTGATTGACGATCTGCTGGATGACCGCATCGGATCCCTGAGTGACGAGCGTCAGGCGAGAAACGGTCGGATCTTGCGTCGCGGCAACCGAGAGCGACTCGATGTTGTAGCCACGGGTGGCGAACATGCCGGCGACGCGGCTGAGGGCGCCGGCTTCGTTCTGCAGCAGGATGGCGATGATGTGACGCATGGTCTTCCAGGGAAACGGCGGGGGACCTGCCGAGAATAAAGGATCGCACCGGGCGCGGCCACGCGCGACGCTGACGATTGCCGGCCGCGGCGTCTCAGCGCCCGGTGAGCGTGACGAGCAGCCAGCGGCGATCCTGGTCGTCCAGCCGCCGCCGCAGATAGCCGCGCGTCACGAGCCTGTCGACCCGCTGTCCGGCGGCCTGCTTGGAGAGGCTCAGGTCACGGATCAGCCGTGCCAACGCAAGGTCGCCGTTGGCGAACCGCAGCCCGCCGATGACGTACAGCCCGTTCTTCGGCGGATGGTCGTAGCCGGCCGCCTCCAGAGCCCGGTGCATCGGCGCACCATAGGCGACCCGCGCGTGGCACAGCGTTTTGGACCGTCAATGATCCGCATTATAGGCAGCCCGCGCCGGGCCGACCAAAGGATGCACTGTGGTTCCAGGCGGCCAGCACCCCAGGCGCCGCTCGTGCAGCGCATTGCTCGGGCCGTACGCAACCCGCCGCACACGCGGTGACACAAATCACGTCGGCCGCTCGCACGCCACCGGGGCGCTTCCCCGGGGCGGCGATAACTTCCGAGCCGCGGACCGACCTGCTAGTCTGCGGCTATCTCCCCTTTCGGAACGTTGCCGCCGCCACACGAGAGCGCCGCCATGACCAAAAGTGTCCCCGAATCCCCCCAGCAGGCAGCCCACCCGCTCGCCGGGCAGAAGATGTCCGGCGCCCGGATGATCATGCAGGTGCTGGCGGACGAGGGAGTCGAGGCGGTCTTCGGCTACAGCGGCGGGGCGATCCTGCCGACCTACGACGCCATCTTCCTCTACAACGAGGAACAGCAGCGCGCCGGCGGCCGCCAGATCCCGCTCATCGTGCCGGCCAATGAGCAGGGCGCAGGCTTCATGGCGGCGGGCTTCGCGCGCGCCACCGGACGCGTCGGCGTCTGCCTGGTCACATCGGGCCCGGGTGCGACGAACACCGTCACGCCGGTGCGCGATTGCATGGCCGACTCGGTGCCCATCGTGGTGATCTGCGGACAGGTGGCGCGCGCGGCCATCGGCACCGATGCATTCCAGGAAGCCCCGGTGGCCGCCATCATGGGCTCGGTGGCCAAACACGTGTTCCTCGTCACCGAGCCGGAGCGGCTCGAGGCGACCATGCGCACGGCCTTCGAGCTGGCCCGCACCGGCCGACCGGGGCCCGTCGTGATCGACGTGCCGAAGGACGTGCAGAACTGGGAAGGCGTGTTCTCGGGCGCCGGCACGCTGCCGATTCCCGGGTATCGCCGGCGCATGCAGGCGCTCACCGAGCGCCGGCTCGATCTGCGCGATGCGGCGCGGTTCTTTGAGATGCTCGGCGAGTCGCGCCGTCCGCTGATCTACGCCGGCGGCGGTGTCATCCACGGCGATGCGGCGAGCGAGCTGGTGACGTTCGCCACCGCGTTCGACATCCCGGTGGTCACGACCCTGATGGGCATCGGCGCCATCGACACCACCCACCGACTCGCGATGCGCATGCTCGGCATGCACGGGGCGGCATTCGCCAACTACGCGGTCGATGACTGCGACTTCCTCATCGCCGTCGGCGCACGCTTCGATGATCGCGTGGCCGGGGTGCCCGCCAAGTTCGCGCGCGGCGCGCGCCGCATCGCCCACCTGGACATCGACAGCGCGGAAATCAACAAGGTCAAGCGCGCGCACTGGAGCCACGTCGGCCTGCTGCCCGAGGCGCTGAATGCCCTCACGGCGCACGGCCGCCGCACGCATTTCCAGGGCGAGTTCGCCCCCTGGCACACGCACCTCGCAGAGCTCAAGCAGCGCCACGCGATGAACTACGACCGCGACAGCGCGCTCATCCAGCCGTACTACGTGATCGAGCAGATCAACCGCGTCACCGGCGGGGAGGCCATCATCAGCACCGGCGTCGGCCAGCACCAGATGTGGGCGGCGCAGTACTTCGACTTCCGGCGGCCACGGCTGTGGCTCACCTCCGGCAGCATGGGCACGATGGGCTTCGGGTTGCCGGCGGCCATCGGTGCGCAGCTGGCGCATCCGGACGCGCTGGTGGTGGACATCGATGGCGACTCGAGCATTCGCATGAACCTCGGGGAGCTCGAGACCGTCACCACGTACGAGCTGCCGATCAAGGTCGTGGTGCTCAACAACTGCGGCGATGGCATGGTCAAGCAGTGGCAGAAGCTCTTCTTCAAGGGCCGGCTGTCGGCAAGCGACCGCTCGCTGCACAAGAAAGACTTCATCCGCGCCGCCGAGGCCGACGGTTTCCCGTACGCCGTACGGCTCGAGCACAAGGCGGATGTGCCACGCGTGATCGAGGAGTTCCTGCGGTTCCGAGGCCCCGCCTTCCTCGAGGTGATGATCGACCCCGACGCGGGCGTCTATCCGATGGTCGGCCCGGGGCAGACCTACGAGGACATGATTACCGGCGAGTTCATCGCCTCGCGCCACAAGGTGCAGATCACCCCGCCGGGTCCATCGGAGATGTTCTGAGGAGCGACGATGAAGTACCTGCATACCATGGTGCGCGTGACGGATCTGGACGCCTCGCTGCGCTTTTACTGCCAGGCGCTCGGGCTCACCGAGCTGTCCCGCAAGGACTATCCCCAGGGGCGCTACACGCTGGTGTTCCTGGCCGCACCCGGCGATGAGACCGCGCAAGTGGAGCTCACCCACAACTGGGATCCGGAGAGTTACACCGGGGGCCGCAACTTCGGGCACCTGGCATATGCCGTCGAGGACATCTACGCGGTCTGCGAGCGCCTGCGGCAGCATGGCGTGACGATCAACCGGCCGCCGCGTGACGGACGCATGGCCTTCGTGCGCTCGCCGGACCAGATCTCGATCGAGCTGCTGCAGCGCGGTGCTGCGCTGGCTCCGGCCGAGCCCTGGGCCTCGATGCCGAACACCGGCAGCTGGTGAGCCCGGCAGGGTCTGCCGCCGGTGGACACCTCCGCAGCGGCGCTCGAGCGGTACCTGCGCGGTCGCATCCCGGTAAGCGTCGCGCTCGGCGTGCACGTCGCGCAGGCTGGACCCGAATGCGTGCGCCTCACGGCGCCGCTCACCGCCAACGTCAATCACAGCGGCACGGTCTTCGGCGGCAGCGCTGCGGCAGTTGCGACGCTCGCCGCCTGGAGCCTGCTGCACCTGCGGCTGGAGGCGGCCGGGCTGCGCGCCCGCACCATGATCCAGCGCAACGACATGGAGTATGAGCGCCCCATTTGCGGGGATTTCGAGGCCGAGTGCCACCTCGCCGACGGACCGGTCTGGGAGCGCTTTGCCGCACTGTTGAAGCGACGCGGTCGGGCGCGGCTGCATCTCGAGGCGCAGTTGCGCTGCGGCGGCGAACCGGTGGGACGCTTCACGGGCGAGTTCGTCGCCCTCGGCACCGCATTCTCCATGCCCGATCCGCTCGAGGCCCCCGCATGAGGACGTGGCAGCGCGTCGCGGGTCGGCGCACAATGTTCCCGTCTCAGCGCAAGTGCCTCCACCGGCGGCACGGCAATCGACAGCAACAGACCCCGGGGGATCCTGGCCATGCGTGAAGCCGACCTGCTAGGCAAGTTCATCTGGCATGAACTGATGACGCCGGATGCGCAAGCCGCCGCCGATTTCTACTCGAGCGTGCTGCCGTGGACGAGCGAAGTCTCCACCGTGCCAGGCTATGTCCTGTGGATGCGCGGTCCGGTAGGCGTCGCCGGACTGATGCCCCAACCACAGTCCGTCCGCGACAGCGGCACGCCGCCGAGCTGGCTGGTGTACATCGCCGCCCCCGACGTCGATGCGACCGTCGAGGCCGCTCAGGCGCTGGGCGGCAAGCTGCTCAAGGCGCCCACCAACATCCCGGGCATCGGCCGGTTTGCCGTCCTGTCCGATCCCCTGGGCGCGGCCTTCGCCGTATTCACGCCCGCGATGGCGCCGCCGCCGGGCGGCACGCCGGAGCTGCTCGGGCGTTTCTGCTGGCACGAGCTCGCCACCACCGACCCGCAGGGCGCGCTCGCGTTCTACGCGGAGCTGTTCGGCTGGACGCGCGGGCCGGCCCACGACATGGGCGCCGGCGGTCTGTACCAGATCATTGAACAGGCCGGCGTACAGATCGGTGGGCTGCACGTCCTCGAGGACCCGTCGAAGCCGCCGCGCTGGCTGAGCTACGTGCAGATCGAGAGCCTCGACGCGGCGATCGAGGCGGTCGGGACGCTCGGCGGACGGGTGCTGCGCGGCCCGCACGATGTTCCAGGCGGAAGTCGGGTCGCTCACGTCCTTGATCCACAGGGCGGGATGATCGCCCTGCACGAGCCGGCCCGGCCAGCCGCACTGCACCGCCCGGCACGCCGGGTGGCTGCGGCGCGGAAAAGAAAAGCAGTGCTCAAGGCCGACGTGCAGGTCGCGCCGACCCGGGCGAAACCCGCCCGCAAGAAGCCCGTCCGCAAGAAACGCCCCCAGCGCACCGCCCGGCCAGCGGGCAAGCGTGTTACGAAACGCGCTGCCCGGAAGCCCTCGCGCACCACCCAGTCCGCGGCACGGCGTCCGCCCGCGCGCAAGACGGCCGCGAAGCGAGCGGGCCGCAAGCCCACCGCGTCCCGTCCGCGCGCGAAGCCGACGCGCAGGCGAACCACGCGCCGCCGTTAAGGTGCTTGGGAGCGCGGACCGGGCTGTTGCCGGCCGCGCCGTCCCTACGAGTTGCGTGCCGACGCCGCGGCGCCGCCGGGGTGCGTGCCGAGCGAAATCCGTGAATCCCCCCTCGCGCCTGCGGCACAATGGCAGGCACATCATGTCCAGACGCAAATCGCACCAGCACGCGCCCGCGGCGGTCGCGCCGGCCCGCGTCCGCCGCGGGTATTTCGAGTGCCGCTACGGCCAGCTGCACGTCCACCAGGCCATCCCCGGCGGCGGTGGCTTCGAGGATGGCACGGCGCTGCTGGCGCTGCACCCGGCGGCCTATTCGGGCGGGATGTTCACCGGCCTGTTGGCGGCGCTCGGCCGCGACCGCTCGGCGTTCGCGCCGGATCTGCCGGGGTTCGGTGCGTCCGAGGCGCCCGGCGGACTGTCCATCGCCCAGCACACCGCGGCCATCGGTGACTTCCTCGACACGATGCGGCTGCGGCAGGTCGATGTACTCGGCTGCGGCCTCGGGGTGCCCATCGCCGTGGAACTTGCCGCGACCCGCCCGGCCGTGCGACGCGTCGTCATCGCCACCGTCGGTACGACCGATGGCCCGGCGCTACCGCGCTCGGCAGATGCGACCGATGCGTTCCTCGCCAGCCAATGGGCCGGCGCACGCCGGGATTGCGGCGCCGATGCGCCGCTCGAGGCCATCGTTGCCGCCTGCGCAGAGCGCCTGCGCAACGCCACCGTCAGCGCACCAGCGGCCGCAGCCGAGCGCGGCTATCCGCTACGCGAGCGCTTGCGGGCAATTCCTCAGCCGCTGCTCGTGCTGCACCCGGTCGGGGAACCACGCGGACTCGGCTTGTCGGGCGTCGATGTGCCGGCGCAGGCGCGGTACGCGCCGTGCGCGGACATCGCGCAGCTGCAGGCCGCTCCCGAGCCGCTCGTAGCGGCGATCCGCGACTTCCTCACCCTCTGAGCAGACATGGTCAGCCCCTACATCGAGCAGATCCTCAAGGCACGGGTATACGATGTCGCGATCGAGTCTCCACTCGATCGCGCGCCGCGCCTCTCGCAGCGCATCGGCAACGAGGTGCTGCTGAAGCGCGAGGATCTGCAGCCGGTGTTCTCGTTCAAGCTACGCGGGGCCTATAACCGCATCGCGAAGCTGTCCGATTCGGCCGCGCAGCGCGGCGTCGTCTGCGCCTCCGCCGGCAATCACGCCCAGGGCGTGGCGCTGGCGGCGCGCCGACGCGGCATCAAGGCGGTGATCGTGATGCCGCAGACCACCCCGCAGATCAAGATCCAGGCGGTTCACGCGCTCGGTGGGGAAGTCGTTCTGCACGGCGATGACTACGATTCGGCGTTCGAGCATGCTCTGGAGCTCGTGCGCGAGCGCAACATGGTGTTCGTCCATCCGTTCGACGACCCGGACGTCATCGCCGGACAAGGCACCATCGGCGTGGAGATGGCGCGTCAGACCGGCGGCAACCTCGACGCGGTGTTCGTGCCGGTCGGCGGCGGCGGACTCATCGCCGGAGTGTCCGTCTACCTGAAGTACCTCTATCCGGGCATCCGCATCATTGGCGTGGAGCCCGAGGAGGCCGCCGGGATGTACGAATCGCTGAAGGCCGGGCGGCGCGTCACGCTCGAGCGAGTCGGCCTGTTTGCCGATGGCGTCGCCGTGAAGCGGGTGGGCGAGGAAACCTTCGAGCTGTGCCGCCGGCACGTCGATGAGATCGTGCTGCTCGACAACGACGAGATCTGCGCCGCCATCCAGGATGTGTTCGAGGATACCCGCTCGATCGTCGAGCCGGCCGGCGCGCTTGCGGTCGCGGGCCTGAAGAAGATGGCCGCGCGCGAGCACTGGCAGGGCAAGCGCCTCGCGGCCATCACCAGCGGCGCCAACATCAACTTCGACCGGCTGCGTCACGTGGCCGAGCGCGCCGACCTCGGCGGGGAACGCGAGGCGGTGCTCGCGGTGACCATCCCCGAGCGGCCCGGAAGCTTCCGGCAGTTCTGCGAGATTCTCGGCCGGCGCAGCATCACCGAGTTCAACTATCGCTACGAGAGCGAGTCGGCCGCCCATGTGTTCGTCAGCTTTGCCCTTGCCCGGGGGCGCGGCGAGAAGGACGACGTGACCCAGGCGCTGCGCGCCGCCGCTTACACCGTCATCGACATGAGCGACAACGAGATGGCCAAGCTGCACGTGCGCTACATGATCGGCGGACGGGGTCGCGGCATCCGCGACGAGCTGCTGTATCGCTTCGAGTTCCCCGAGCGTCCCGGGGCATTATTGAAGTTTCTCGACGCCGTCGGTTCGCGCTGGAACATCAGCCTGTTCCACTACCGCAACCAGGGCACCGACTACGGTCGCGTGCTCGCCGGCATCCAGGTGAACGCGCAGGAGCGCGCCGAGTTCCTGCAGCATCTGAACGAGCTGCACTACGAGTACGCGGATGAGACCGCCAATCCGGCCTACCGGATATTCCTCGGCGCCTGATCGGCGACCGGTCCCGGGCGGCCGTTCGCGCCGCCCGCTGCCCTCAGCCGTGAATATAACTTTCGAGCTGCTCGATGGTGCGTCGCTGCTCCTCGATCAGCGACTTCACGAGGTCCCCGATCGAAACGACGCCGATCACACGGCCGTTGTCCACCACCGGCAGGTGGCGGATGCGCCGCTCGGTCATCAGGACCATGCACTGCTGAACGGTGGTCTCGGGCGAGACCGTGAGCACCGGCGAGCTCATGATCTGCGCGACCGGCGTGTCCGCAGACGCGCGCCCGCGCAGCACGACCTTGCGGGCGTAGTCGCGCTCCGAGACGATCCCGGCCAGCGTACCGGCGCTCATCACAAGCAGCGCGCCGACGCCGTGCTCGGCCATAGCACGCACTGCCTCGAGAACCGGGACATCCGGGGAAATACTGAACAACGTGGCGGGTTTGCTCGCGAGCAGGTGGCGTACGTGAGTCATATCAGCCTCCACTCCGGCACGCCGCGGCGTGCCGTGACGGTATACCTCGCTGAGCGTACGCCTAGCGGGGAGCGACTACCACTGCCATGTTGACGCTGGCGCTCACGGGAATCGTCCCGGACTCGATCGGCGTCGGGGACCCGGCGCGAGGGCCCTGCATGGCCTGCTGGTACAGCCGGGGACCGACCCGCACCCCACCGGTTCCGCCCGCCTCGACCGACACGATGCGCACGACCCTCAGCCCCAGCGCCGTCGCGAGTGCGTCGGCCTCCTCCCGGGCCCGATGCGCCGCACGGGCCAGGGCGCGCAAGCGGACGGCCTGCGGGTCGCGCAGGGCAAAACGCAGATCCTGCTGCAGGTTTGCGCCGGCCCCGTTCGCCGCGTCGATCACGGCGGCGATGCGCCCGAGGTCATCGAGCCGCACCTGCACCTGGTTCGTCACCACGTAGCCGGTCGGCGTCGGCGGTTTGCCGTCGCTGTGGTACTGGTACTGCGGCGCCATCGTGTAGCCGGTCGTCGTCAGCTGTGCGCCGGGGCCGCTGACCTTGCGCACGCCGGCGATCACCCGGGCGAGGCGCGTGGCGTTGTCCGCGGCCGCGACGTTGGGGCTGGGCGCTACGGTTCTGACACCAACATCGATGTAGACGCGGTCGGGGGCACGGGAGACGGTCGCCTCGGCGCTGACGCGCACGATCGCGGGGGCAGGGCTGCCCGCAAGCGTCTTGGCGGAGGCAATCGCCGGCACGAGAACCAGGACGGGAAGGATCAGATGTTTCATGGCCGAGTACTCCGTTTCTGCGCAGGGGAATCGCCGCCGCGCGGTTCAACCGAGCAGCTTCTCGCGCCGGTAGAGCCGGCCGGCGAGAATCATCAGCACGACCCCCAGCGCGAGCGTGACAGTCACTGAAATCGCGATGTCGAGCCTCGGCAGCGGCTGGGCCCGCAGCAGGCTCATGATGATGAAATGCTGACTGAGCGAGGGCACCGCCATCAGCGCCGGCCGCGGCCGCAGCCCGAGGATGTTGGCGAAGATGAGCGGCAGCGTCGGCACGAGCAGCACCAGCCCGACGTAGGTCTGCGCCTCCCGGTAGCTGCGCGTGTAGGAGGCGACGAGCGTCATCAGCGCCGCCCCGACCGGGATCAGTGGCAAGCAGCCGAGCACGATCCCGGCGGCGACGCCGGGACCGAAATTCACGCTCATGCCGAGCCGGTCGAGACCGATGTGCCGCAGCGCGAAGGAGAACGCGCCGACGGTCAGGACCAGCGACACGCCCATCACCGCGCAGGCCGCGAGCATCTTGCCGTACACGAGCTGCTCGCGCTTGACCGGCATCGTCAGCAGGGGCTCCAGCGAGCCGCGCTCGCGCTCCCCGGCGGTGGTATCGATCGCGATGTACAGGCCACTCATGAGCATGGTGAACAGGATCGCGTAACTCAGCATGCCGAGGACGAGCGCGGCACGGCTCTGCGGAGTGGAGATGTCGATCGGATGCAGCGCAATCGGCGCAAGCAGCTGCGGATCGAGGCCGCGCGCCACCAGGCGCAGCCGCGCGATCGCGCCGCCGTACATGGCGATCAGCGCGCCCAGGCGCTGCACGTGAGCCTGGACCGTGCGGTTGGATTCATCGGCATACAGCCGCAACGGAGCGGGCTGACCGGCGGCGAGCCGCGCGCCGAAGTCGCGCGGCACGTACAGCAGCGGCCCGTGCGAGCGCTCGACCCGGCGGCGAGCCTGGTCGCGATCGGCCCGCACCGGCTCGATCCGCACGCCGTACTGGCGCAGGAAGGCCACCAGCCGCGGCGCGCGCTGCGCGTGCGCAACCTCGAGCGTGATGGGCCGGTCGCTGGGCGCACCGCCGTGGCGGATCGCCAGCGACAGCACGACGCCGATCACCGCGGGCATCAGCAGCGGACCGAGCACCAGTGTCGCAATCAGCGAGCGCCGGTCGCGCAGCGTCTCGCCAAATTCCTTGCGGAATACGCGCCACATCGCCGTCACGCGGAGGTCCCTTCGTGTTCCAGGCCCACCAGGCGCACGAACGCCTCCTCCAGCGAGGACGTGCCAGCACGCACCTTGAGCTCCTCCGGCGTCGCCTGCACGACGACCGTGCCGCCGGCGATCACGATCACCTCGTCACACAGCGCCGCGACCTCCTGCATGACGTGACTCGAGAACAGGATGCAGTGCCCCTCGGAGCGCAGCTCGGCGAGAATCCGGCGCAGCGTGCGCACAGCCATGACATCGAGTCCGTTGGTCGGCTCATCGAGCAGGACGTTGCGCGGCTGGTGCACGAGCGAGCGCGCCAACGCGGTCTTGACGCGCTGTCCCTGCGAGAACCCCTTGGCCAGCCGGTCGGCGAACGCATCCATCTCCAGACGGCGAATCAGCTCGGCGGCGCGTGCGCGCCGCACACGCCGCGCAAGCCCCTGGAGCGCACCGAAGTACTCGATGTTCTCGCGCGCGGTGAGATTCGGATACAACCCCGCGCCATGTGGCAGCACCCCCATGTGACGGCGGGCCTCGAGGGGCTCGCCGAGAACGCTGATCCCGTCGATCCAGGCCTCGCCACCATCCGGCGCCAGCACCGTGTAGAGCATGCGCAGCGTGGTGGACTTGCCTGCCCCGTTCGGGCCGAGCAGCCCCGTAATGCGCCCGTCGGCGGCCCGCAGGGTCACCCCGCCGACTGCGGTGAGGGCCCCGAACCGCTTGATCAGTCCCTGCGCCTCGATCATGCCGGCACGTCCCTCACGGTCCCGGTCCGTTCAGGGTGAGGAAGAACGGCATCGGCCGCAGCACCTTGACGCACTCGGTGTTCAGGCGCGCGACCGCGGCGCGCGCGATGAACTGCGCCATGATCCGGTCCACGCATGGATCGAGCAGCTGGCCGTGGCCGAACCGCGGAATCACGACGCTCAGGCTGTTCGGATAGCCGCGCGCGGCCTCCGCCGCATAGCGGGGAGGTGTGATCGGATCGTCGCCCCCGGACAGCAGCAGCACGGGAACGTCCGAGCGCAGCGGCGCATGAAACGCCGCCCCGACCGGACCCTTGGGCCAGAGCGCGCACACCGCCTGCAACTCGCGCAGCGGGGCCGTGCCAAGAAACGTGCTGCGCATCTCGGCCCGTTGCGCGGCGGTGACCCGGTAGAACGGCACGTCCTCGGAGCAGACCACGGTGTTGTTCATGCCGGCGGCGACGGCACCGCTGTACAGCCGGTCGATCAGCAGGAACTGCCCGGCGAGCGGGGAGTAGTTTCCGTCGGCCGCATCATGCAGATCCAGCGGCAGCAGCGCGGCGAGCGCAGGGGTATAGCTGGCGAGACGCAGCACCTGCCCGAACTGGTAGTTCGTCAGGCGTATCCGTACAGGGGTTCCAAGGGTCGGATCGGGCACGGTGAGTGCGACGGGATGCGCCGCGAGCGCAGCCCTCACTCGCACGTAGTCACTCATCGGGTCGCCGAAGCGGGCCCGGCACGAGGCCGCTGCGGCGCATTCGGCCAGGATGCGCTCAAGCGCCTGCTGCGCGCTGACGGCGCTCATGGCACCGATGGGCAGCTGCGCCGGCACGACCCCGTCGAGGATCATGCTGCGCACGCGCGCGGGGAAGCGGCGCAGGTACTCCTGCGCCACCACCGTACCGTAGGAGGAGCCGTACAGATTGATCTTCCGGTAGCCGAGCGCGGCACGCACGCGGTCCAGATCGTCGACGGCAAGGTCCGTGGTGTAGTAGCGGACGCTCGCGTGCGTGCGCAGGTGCTCCAGGCATTGCTCGGTCTGCCGGGCGATCTCGGCGCTCGTCGGCGG
>JAJXWE010000395.1 GCA_021781775.1 Pseudomonadota bacterium
GGCGGCGAGTGCGAACGCCTCGAGCGCCTCGCGCTGCCCCTGCAGCGGGGCGATGCGCGCGGCCAGGCATTGCGTGCGCACCGGCGCCGGCATCGATTCGGGCAGTGAGCTGACTAGGGCCGCGCGGGTCGGGGCGTCGCGCATCACGCCCTGGAACTCGTCGATGACGTCCAGATAACTCTTCGCGTCCGCCTCGTCGGCCGGGGGGCAGTCGAGCACGAAGCCGAGTGCGTCATAGCCTGCGCGTCCGACGATGTTGAACAGTTGCTGCAGACGCGGGCGATCGAACCAGATGTGCGTGTGGAAATCGAACGGGTTGGAGAGCGTAACGCGATCGGTGAGCAGCGTGCGCAGTTCGACCGCCGATTCGGCCGGGAATGGCGGAAAACTCAGCTGCAGTCCGCGGGCGGTGTCGGCGCTCATTGCCATGTCACCGCCCGATGCGCCCATGAACAGAATCCGCCGGCCGGGCAGAGGACCGCAGGCGTGTAGCACCTTGAGCGTCTCGCACAACGTCGTCAGCGTGTCGCAGCGGGCGATGCCGCTCTGCCGGCAATAGGCGTCGAACACTGCATCGGCTCCGGCCAGCGACCCGGTGTGGCTGTGCACCGTGCGCGCCGCGGCTTCGGTGCGGCCGGTCTTCACCAGAGCGATGGGCTTGCCGGCCGCCCGGGCCCGGTCCACCGCGCGCGCGAACCGCTCCATGTCCTTCACGCCCTCGACGTACAGGCCGAAGGCCGTCGTGCGCTCATCATCCGCTAGCGCCTCGATGAGGTCTTCCAGGGCGAGCCGGGCCTGATTGCCGACGGTGAGCACGTAGCCGATCGGCAGCGAGCGGCGATTGAACAGCAGGTTGAGCGCAATCGTACCGCTCTGACAGATCAGTGCGACGCCGCGCTGCGGTGGCGTGCCGACGATCTGATCGGGCCACAGCGCGGCGCGGTCGAAGAAATTGACGATGCCGTAGCAGTTCGGTCCGAAGTAGGGCAGCTCGCCGGCGGCGGCACGCAGGTCTGCGTCCAGCTGCCGTCCCTCGGCCGATCCGGTTTCGGCGAACCCGGAGGCAAAGCAGACGAAGCCGCCCGCGTCGCGCCGCGCGAGCGATGCGGCGATGCCGGGCAGCTCGCAGGCCGGCGCCGCAATGAACGATGCATCAGGTGCCGCCGGCAGATCCTCCACCGAACGGAAATAGTGCAGGCCGGCGCCGTTCGGTCTGTTCGGGTGGACGCGCCATATCTCGCCGCGGTAGCCGATGGCGCGGCAGGCCGCCGCCGCGGCGTCCGCCCAAACGCCGCCGAACAGCGCGACGCTGTGCGGCGCGAGCAGTCGCTCGAGGGCGGTTCTACCCATGACTGTCAGCCTTCATGTTATAATATTATGACTCCGATAATACGATAGCATCGCGGCATGCGGCAAGATCCGAGGGGGACGACCGGAATGCGGGTGGAACGCCGGACCGACAGTCGGCAGCCGACGGCCCGGCGCGCGGTGCAGTTGCCCGCAGACCCTGCCGCGGCACAATCAAGGTCTACACTGGAGCGGGCCACAGTGCGGTGAAATCTCCAGTGCGACTTGCGGGGAGATCGAAGATGCGCATCAGAATGAGCTCGATCCTCGGCGGTTGCGCCCGTGCGGCGCTGCTGGCGGCGGTGGTGCTCGCGCCGAGCGGTTGCGGGCATGCCGAGCCGAAGGCGCATCGCCAGCGCGTGCTTTATATATACAACTGGGCCGACTACATCGGCAAAGACACGGTCCGCGACTTCGAGGCCGAGACCGGGATCCGGGTGATCTACGACACCTACGATTCCCAGCAGACCGCGGAGGCGAAGCTGCTGGCGGGAGACTCCGGCTACGATGCAGTCGCCGCTTCGTCCGATTACTTCGCCCGGCAGATCAAGGCCGGTGTCTACCAGCCGCTCGATCGCTCGAAGCTGACGAACTGGAAGAATCTCGATCCGCACGCGCTCGCCGTCGAGGCGAAGGCGGACCCGGGCAATCGCTATGCCGTGCCCTACCTGCACAGCGTCGACGGATTCGCCTACAACATCGCGCAGATCCGCGAGCGCATGCCGAACGCTCCGGTCAACAGCCTGCGCATGCTGTTCGACCCGAATGTCGTGAAGCATTTCGCGGACTGCGGAGTCTCCTTCCTCAACTCGCCCGAGGGCGTCGAGCAGCTGGCACTCGTCTATCTGCATCTCGACCCGAACACCACCCGCAAGCGCGACTACCTGCGTGCCGAGAAGCTGCTGCTGTCGGTGCGGCCGTATATCCGGGCATTCGACTCCGCCGAATACATGAACGGCCTGATCAACGGGGACTTCTGCATCGCCATGTCGTATTCGGGAGATTATTCCGTGTCGGAGGCGCGGGCGCGGGCGGCGGGCAAGAAGCTCGACCTGGCCTTCACCGTTCCGGTGGAGGGCGCGAACATCTCCTACGATGCCTGGCTCATTCCGGCCGGAGCGGCCCATCCGCAGGCCGCGCTCGAGTGGCTCAACTACCTGCTCAAGCCGCGCGTCATCGCCGCGATCACCAACGAAATCCATTACGGCAACGACAACCGTGCGGCCAACGCGTACGTCAATCCTTCGATCCTGCACGACCCGGCCATCTATCCGCCGCCGCAGGTCGAGGCGCGGCTGTTCGAGGCCAAGGAAGTCTCCGCGAAGCTCGAGCGGTTGCGGCTGCGCATCTGGATGCGTGTCACGACGGGGCTCTGACCGTATCGTTCGACGCGGGGGGCGATAGGTTCCCATTGGATTGCTCGGCGAGACGGGTCTCGAGTTCGCGGCGCCGCTCGGAGCGCCGCATCATCCAGCCGGCGCCGATGACGCACACTCCAACCAGGGTAATGATCAGCGTTGCCAGCGCGTTGACCACCGGGCTGACGCCGAGCTTGACCTTCGAATAAATCAGCATCGGCAGGGTATTGCTGCCCGGACCTGCCACGAAGCTCGAGATGACCAGATCATCGAGCGACAGCGTGAAACTGAGCAGCCAGCTCGCCAGGATCGCCGGGGCGATCAGCGGCAGAGTGATCTCGAGGAACGCC
>JAJXWE010000396.1 GCA_021781775.1 Pseudomonadota bacterium
TGACACCTTCCGAATATCCACTGCGACATTGACAGCGAATGCGCAGTTGCGGGAGTCCCTATGAAATCATTCAAGTTAATCGCCTCGTTGGTAGTGGCCGGATCGTTCCTGGGGCTTTCCCCGTGTTCCCGCGCCGTTGTTCTCACCACCAGTGGCAGCACCGGGCCGGACTGCAGCGGCGCGGCAGCCTCACAAGGGGTCATTTGGCCGCCGGATCACACCATGATCGCTGAGACGATCGTGGGTGTCACCGACCCGTACGGGCTGCCGACCACGATTGTCATCACCGGGATCAAGCAGGATGAACCGGTCGAGGCCCTCGGCAGCGGCAATACCGAGCCCGACGGCAGCGGGGTGGGCACTGCGATCGCCTATGTGCGTGCCGAGCGCTCCGGGCTCGGAACCGGTCGAATCTACTTCATTTTCTTCTCGGCGAGAGATAGCTCGGGTGCGCAGTGCACGGGCATGGTCCAGGCCTATGTGCCGCACGATCAGGGACAGGGGTTCACGCCGACCGATACGGGGTACCGTTACGACTCGACCCAGGTTGTCGACTGAGGTCACGATGGGCTGATGCCCGCCCGGGTGCGACCGGGCCCGCTGCCCATGAGGGCATCGGGCCCGGCTCGGATGCCGGGGTGACGGGTATCGACCGTTCATGTGGGCGGCGCCTGATGCAGCGATACGCGGATACGCACGGCACCGGGCGGTCCCATCCGCCTGCCGGGCGCCGTGCCCGGACTGCTGAGCCGATCGACGTGCCTGCGAGGGCTACGACCTGTGCCGCGCCGCTCAGGTCGGCGTCGAGGTCTCGTAGTGTGAGCGGCTGCGTGGGCAGACGCTCACCTGCCGCGGATTGAACACGGGGTGCCCGAAGCGGCTGTGCACCAGCCAGCACTGGTTGAACACCGAGCAATAGCAGTAGCGGAAGGACAGCTCGCTCAGATGAGCGCGCAGCGCTTCGACCGCTTGGGCAGCGCTCTGCGGCTGCTCGAATCCGAAGAATGCGATCTGCTGGCCGGTCGGCAGCACGACACCGTTCGCGCTGCTGAAGTGCAGCGAGGTTCCGGCCGGCAGCCCGCCGCCGGCGCCGATGGGCACGCCGCAGCAGCTGGCGAGCAGCTGCCAGGGCGAGCGCTGCGGCTGACCCTTCCAGAACACCTCGAACAGTTCGAGCTTGGCCGGTGCGATGCCCTCGTTGGCCACCACGAGCTTCAGGCCCGGGGCGTTCGTCCCGACCATCGGGTTCGGTGGCCTCACGTCCGACTCGTACACCTCGAGATACGGCCAGCTCGAGGACTCGAGCAGCATCCGATCGGTGCGCATGGTGTCGTACGCGACCCAGAGTGACACCGCCGCGATCAGCACTGCCCCGATCGCGAGCGCGCTCTCGGCCCAGTGCCGCTCCAGCAGGGAGGGTAATTTCGCTTCCGCCATGATCGTTTGTTCCTGCACTCGGCGCTGCGCGCCGCGGCGTAACACGGGATTGGCCGCCGCGCGCCGCTTGATCCGGATATGGCGCTCCGCCGGGCGCGATCCCGCGCCCGGCGGAGCAGTCGGTCTATCGATCGCTCAGAGCGCCTTCGTGCCCGCGGCGATCGCCGCGTTCAGCTGCTGCTCACCGGCGTGCGCCTTGCCCTCGAGGTAGGCGAATACCTGCTCCTCGGCGCTCGTCGGGCGCACGTAGCCTTGGTCCACCTCGGCGGCGAGGTACGCCAGGTGACTGCGCACCTTCGTCTCGTAGAGCAGCGTGCCCTCGCTCGAGTGGACCTTCATCTGCACCATCGCGGCAATGGCCGCATTCAGAGCGGTGCGGGCCTGCTCGAGCGCGTGCACGTTGGCAGGCGCCTTGGCGATGGCCGCCTGTACGCGCGTCCGCAGGGCGAGCGCGCGGTTCACGGTCGCATCGAGGGTGTTCAACGCCGCGTGGATGCGCAGCCCGAGCGCGAGGCGCGCCTGCAGGGCGCCTGTGCCCGGGTGCAGGCGCGGATCGAGCTCGACGGTGAACGGCGCGCGCAGCCGCTCGCCGTTGTAGTCGAGGACCGCGGTGTATTGTCCGGGCAGCACGGTCGGTCCTTCGACCGAATCCGGCAGTCCGCCGGCGGCCACCGGCACCCAGAAGCCGGTCACGTCCGTGGCGTCGGGGTAGCGCAGGTTCCACTGGAAGCGGTTGTTGCCCGGCGCGATGGCGCTCGCCGTGCGCTCGGCGGCGGCCTTCGCTTTAGCCGGTGTACGGTTGTCGCGCGCGGTGGCGCTCAGTTTCTTCACCGGCCGCTTCAGGTGCAGCGCGAAGCTGCGGATCACCTGACCCTGGGCATCGAGGAAGCTCAGGTGTACCGGCACCTGCCCGTGATAGTCGGCCGGGATGTGGAAGAACACCGTCGCGCCAAACGGCGGATTGGTGCCCGCATTGCCGATGCGCTTGGCGTAGCTGCTGCGGCCGTAGGCATGGCTCAGCCAGGCGGTCTCGGGGGCGTAGAGCGCCGGCACGTCCGGTGCCGGTGCGTGCTGATGCGTCAGCTGCTCGAGCAGCGCCAGGTTGTCGAGGATCCACATCGAGCGACCGTGCGTGGCGATCGCCACCTGGCCCTGGCGGGTGTCGATGGCGATGCCGCGCACCTGCACGCGGGGCAGGTTCAGAGTCAGCGGCTGCCACTGCTGTCCGCCGTTGAAGCTCACGTACACCGTGTTCTTGGTGCCCGCGAACAGCAGACTCGGCTCGTTCGGGTCCTCGGCCAGCGACAGCACGTACTCGCGCGCCGGCAGGCCGGAGGTGATCTGCTGCCAGTGCGCGCCGTAGTCGGTGGTCTCGAACACGTACGGGTGGAAGTCGTCCCACATGTAGCGCGAGGCGCTGAGATAAGCGGTGCCCGTGGCGCTCGCGGACGGGACGATGGCGTTGATCTCGGTCCACTGCGGCAGCGCCGGTGGCGTGACTGCCTGCCAGTGCGCCCCGCCGTCGCGGGTGACGTGCACGAGGCCGTCGGCCGAGCCGGCCCATATCACCTCGCCGGCGCGCGGCGAGACGGCGAGCGCCGAGATG
>JAJXWE010000397.1 GCA_021781775.1 Pseudomonadota bacterium
CGGATCGCTCGTCGAAGCCGGCGGAGTCCCGTGGCGAGATGCGCAGGACCTGCCCCGCGCCCCAGGTGATCTCGAGCCGTTCCATCGATAGAGCCGGCCCGGAGCTGACGCTGCGCGATGCACGAACGCGGGAGATGCTCTTCAGCGGGATGCGCCAGGCAAAGGGCCCAGAGTGCGCGACCAGCAGCTCGTCGGTGATCTCGTAGTACGTCGCGAGCACGATCCAGACGACCATCGCGGCCACTACGGCCGACACGATCGCCACTGCCAGCGGCACGCCTGAGCCCCGGTGCGCGGTGGTGCCGACAGCGACAGCCGCGACGCATGGCGCGGCAATTCCGGCCACCGCGAGCTTCGGATCGATCCTCGAACGGAACCTGACCGTCATGCGCGAGCCTTATACCACTGTCGGTGCCGATCGGCTCGCCGCGCGGAGGTCGAGGTGCTACCGTGGCCGTGGAGGTATCGAAAACGTGAAACGCTTTTCCTGGGCCCTGGAGATCTGGCTGGTACTGCTCGTGGCGTGCGCGGCGCTCGCGCTGCTGTCCTTCGTGAAGCTGGATGTCCCGCTGGCCGCGGCCGTGTGGAAATTTCGTCATGTCCTGCGTCCATTGAACAAGCCCATGGGCGCGCCCGTCATCTTGAGCATCGAGGCGGTCGTCGCCGTCGCGCTCATTCTGGCGCGGCTGGTACGCGGACATCTGTCGCTGCTCGCCGAAACCGTTGCGCTCGCCTGCCTGGCCTCGATCTGCGCTTACAGCATCAACAGCCACGTTCTCAAGCCGTTTTTCGGCGTGCCGAATCCGTCGGCGGTGCTGCGCGGCGTGCACCACGCGTTCCGCTTCGGGAAAGGATCCGGCCAGAGCAGTTTTCCCTCCGGTCACATGGTGCTCGCCGGTGCGCTGGCCGGGGTGTTCATGCGGGTCTACCGCGTCAGCATCTGGCCGCTGAGCGCGCTGCTGCTGCTCGCCGCGGTGCTGCTCATCGTGGGCGATTGGCATTTTCTAAGCGATATCATCGCCGGAACGTTCATCGGCCTGTCGGCAGGGGTGCTCGCCGGACACGGCTGGGCCGTACACAAGAAACTCTCGCCGTCGGAGGACTGAGCGGCCATTGCCGCGTACCCGGGACGTGTACGCACAAGCGGCCGATCGAGCGGCGCGCCTCGAGCCATGACACCGCACCGCCGGCCGCGCGGATTGATTCACCGGTGCGCCGCGCGCATAGTGGGCCGAAGGCCAGCGAGCCGACAGGGCGGTACGGCGCGGCGGTATGCTGCAGGGGCCAGGGACGGGCGGAGCCGTGCCGTCGGTTGTTCGACGATCCCGGCTTCCGCTGTGGTTGCGGCGCCAATCGCGCACGAGGCGTGGGTTGAATGAACGGTTCTGCTTGGCTACAGTCCAACGTGAGCGGCGCGGTGAGCCCGGCAGCCTCGTCGCGTGTTCCCGACAGTCAACCGGAGCAGGCCATGGATATCGCGCGATCCCAGCATTCAGCCGAACGGCCGCTGTTTCATCTCGGCGCCCGGGTTCGCGCCGCGGGACGACTGGGTATCCCGCTCTTGAAGTCCTCCGCCGATGCGCTCACGTTCCTGCGGGCCGGACTGCGTGACCCGCGGCGCGTCGGTGCGGTTGCCCCATCGGGGCGGGCACTCGCTCGGCTGATGACCTCGGAAATCGCCGGTACCGGCGGACCGGTCATCGAGCTGGGTGCCGGCACCGGAGTCTTCACGCGCGCGCTGCTCGATCGAGGTGTTCCGGAGCGCCAGCTGATCCTCATCGAGGCGCACCCGCAGTTCGCGCGCCTGCTACAGAGCCGCTTCCCGGCGGCCCGGGTGCTCGCGATGGAAGCCGGGCACCTGCATCACGTGGACCCATTCGAAGGACGCGTGGCGGCCTCGGTGGTCAGCGGCCTGCCGCTGTTGTCTATGCCGCGCCGAGAGATCATGCGCATTCTGCGTGGCTCGTTCCAACGCCTGGGCAGCGACGGTGCCTTTTATCAATTCACCTATGGACCGTTGTGTCCGGTACCGCGCACGATCCTCAGGCGGCTTGGCCTGCGTGCTAAGCGCATCGGCTGGGTCGCGAGCAATCTGCCGCCGGCATCGGTCTTTCGCATCGAGCGTACTCACCGGCCCTCGGTACGGGCGCGGCGCACCTGACCGTTGCCGAGCGCCGGCGGCCGCGACTCTCAGTGATCGTGGCGGTGGTGGATGTCCGGGAAGTGCGCGTGCGTGTGCGTCAGCGGCTGGTGCGTGTGCTCATGGTCGTGGGGCTCGCGCCCATCCCACTCGAAATCATGATCGTGTCGGTGATGCGAATCATGGCGATGACTGTGCGCGTGCCGCAGGAGCGGATGCGTGTGGGGGTGGGCGTGCGTCTCGGTCAGGTGCAGCCAGACGCCCAGGCCCATCAGCGCCGCAGCGAGCAGCAGCGGCAACTGCGGGACCTGGCGGAACACCAGCAGTGAGACGACCGCGCCGATGAAGGGCGCCGTGGAGAAGTACGCGCCGGTCCGGGCCGCGCCGAGGTGTCGCAGTGCCAACACGAACAGCGACAGGCTCATCCCGTAACCCAGCAAGCCGAGCACGCCGGCGGCCGCCACCTGTCCCGGGGCAGGCCAGGGCAGACCGAAATACGCCGCCATCCCGAGATTGACGGCACCGGCGATCAGGCCCTTCAGTGCGGCGATGATCTTTGGGTCGCCGCTCGACACCTTGCGCGTCAGGTTGTTGTCGATCGCCCAGCAGGCACAGGCGCCGGTGATCCACGCGGCGCCGCCGCCCAGGGCGAGCCGCGCCGGCCAGGCGAGCACCACCCCGCCGAGCACGATCGCGCACAGGCCGAGTAGGACCCGGCGATCGAAGTTCTCGCGAAACACGAGCCAGGCGAGCAGCGCGGTGAACACCGCCTCGAGATTCAGCAGCAGCGAGGCGCTCGCCGCCGGAATCTGCCGCAGTCCGCTCATCAGCAGCACTGGCGCGAGGACGCCTCCAGCGAGAATCGCTCCGCCGAGCCAGCCCAGCGTGCCGGCGCTCCA
>JAJXWE010000398.1 GCA_021781775.1 Pseudomonadota bacterium
GGCTCGATCCATACCGCCTCCATCCCGAAGGCCGGATCGTGCGTGGCAATGCCCTGCAGCGGGCCGAACACGCGGCCGGCGTTGATCGCGAGCTCCCGATCCGGATAGACGGTGCTCTCGCCCACCGGCACGCCGTGCAGATTGATGCGATAGACATTCGGGCCGAGGTCGAGGTTGTCGCGGATGTGCACGGCCGGCAGCAGAAAGCCCAATTCCTGCGAGAGCTTGCGGCGCACGCCCCGCACGCGACCGAGCAGGTCCGCGCCCTGGCCCTTGCTGTCGACCAGCGAGACCAGCCGGTAACCAACCTCCAGACCCACCGGATCGACCGGCCGGACATCGTCCCAGGACAGCTCGCGTGATTCCGGCGCCGGGGCGGCGGCCTTCGGTGGCGGCGGGGCAGCGGCCACGGCGGCGCGACGGCGTTGAATGAGATACGCCCCGCCGCCGCACAGCCCGGCGATCAGCAGAAAGGCTACGTTCGGCATGCCGGGAATGAGACCGAGTGCCCCGAGCAGACCACCGGCGACCCCGAGCGTGCGCGGGTTGCCGAACAGCTGCTTGCTGAGTTCTCCGCCCATGTCCTGAGGCCGGGACATGCGGGTGACGATGAGCGCCACGGCGGTCGAGAGCAGCAGCGCGGGTATCTGTGCGACCAGGCCGTCGCCGATGGTCAGCAGGGTGTAGGTGTGCAGCGCGGCGGTGAGCGCCATGCCGTGGCCGAGAGTGCCGATCGCCAGTCCGCCGATGATGTTGATCAGCAGGATCAGGATGCCGGCAATCGCATCGCCACGCACGAACTTGCTGGCGCCGTCCATGGAGCCATAGAAGTCCGCCTCGGCGCGTATCTCGGCGCGCCGCGTGCGCGCCTCGTCCTGGGTGATCAGACCGGCGCCGAGGTCCGCGTCGATCGCCATCTGCTTGCCCGGCATGGCATCGAGAGTGAAGCGGGCGCTGACCTCGGAGACACGGCCGGCGCCCTTGGTGATGACGACGAAGTTGATGATCGTGAGAATGATGAACACGACCACGCCGACGGCGAAATTTCCACCGACCACGAACTCGCCGAACGATTCGATGACGTGACCGGCGGCGCCGGGCCCGGCGTAGCCGTGCAACAGGACCACCCGGGCCGAGGCCACGTTCAGCGCCAGCCGCAAGAGAGTGGCGAGCAGCAGGGCCGTCGGAAAGACGCCGAACTCGATGGGCCGCGCAACGTAGAACACGCCCATCACCACGACAATCGACAGCGCGATGTTAAAGGTGAAGAGGATGTCGAGCGCGATCGGCGGCAGCGGCAGGATGACCATGGCGAGCACGCCGAGCACGCCCACCGGGACGCCGATGCCGATGCGCAGCAGACCACGCAGGGAGGGAAGCGAGGGCGATGTGGCAGTAGCGGTGCTCATGGATCAATGCCGGGTGTTTTCGATCGAGGGGTCGATGACGGGCGGCTCGGGCGGCAACTGGCCAGCGGCGCGGGCTGTCTTCAAGCGATAAATGTAGGTGAGGACCTGCGCCACCGCGACGTACAGCGCCGCGGGTATTTCGCCACCGATTTCAACGTTGTGGAACAGGGCGCGCGCCAATGGAGGTGCCTCGAATACCGGCACCGAGTGTTCGGTGGCGATGGCGCGGATGCGCGCGGCGATGAGATCGGCGCCCTTGGCAACCACGCGCGGCGCGCGCATGCGGTTCTCGTCGTAGCGCAGCGCGACCGCGAAGTGAGTCGGGTTCGTGACCACGACGTCGGCCTTCGGTACCTCGTGCATCATGCGCCGCCGGGTGAGATCGCGCTGGGCGCGCCGCATGCGCATCTTGTTCTCCGGCGAACCCTCGCTTTCCTTGTGTTCCTCGCGGATCTCCTCGCGGGTCATGCGCAGCTCCTTGTGGTGCTGCCAAAGCTGCCAGGGAACATCCACCGCGGCGATCAACCCGAGGGTTCCGGACATGATGAGCAGCGCATCGGCAACCAGCCCCACGGCATCGGCGAGCGCTGCGGTGAGCGGCTCCTTGCCCAGGTCGAGCATGCGCGGCGCCTCGTTGCGCAGCACCAGGAAGGCGGTGCCGGCGACCAGCAGAAATTTCGCGAACGCCTTGCCCAGCTCGACGGCACCGCGCAGCGAGAACAGCCGGCCGAAACCGGCGATCGGGTCCAGACGGGAGAAATTCGGCGCCAGTGCCTCGAAGCTGAAATTCCAGCCGCCGAGTGCGAGCGGCGCGGCGAGGGCGGCCGCGACCGTGAGACCGAACAGCGGAACGCACGCGATGAGCGCGTGCAGCACCTCGTTGCCGGCGGTTGCGAGCGCCAGTTGCGGATCGGACATCTGCGCCGTGGACAGGTCCAGACCGGAGCGCATCAGCCCGGCGAGGGAGGCTCCGATGCCCGGCCCGAACATGCGCAGCCCCGTGCCGGCGATCAGCAGCACCGCCGCGGCGCTCAGATCCGGCGAGCGCGGGACGCGGCCTTCCTCGCGCGCCTTCTCGAGGCGCTTGCCTGTAGGTTGTTCTGTCCGTTCCTGGTCAGTATCGGCCATCGCTCAAGCTCCGCTCAGCGTGCGCAGCAGCATGAACGCCTGGCCGAGGAGGCGGACGAAGCCCGACTCGACCACCGGCAGGCTGACCATGATCACCAGCAGGCCGAAGATCAGCGAGATCGGCAGGCCGGTGGCAAACAAGTTAAGGGTCGGAGCGGCGCGGCTGACGACGCCGAAGGCGAGATTGGCGACCAGCAGCGCGGTGATGGCCGGCAGCGCCACGGCGAGCGCCCCGGAGAAAAGGATGGAGCCCCACCTGACCACCGCCCACAGCCCGGTCGGTCCGAAGCTCGCGGTACCGATCGGCAGGGTGCGGAAGCCTGCGACGAGAACGCGGATCAGCGCGGTGTGACCGTTGAGCAGCAGAAATACCAGCGTCACCAGCACCGTGTAGAGCTGGCCGAGCGCCGGGGTGCTCGTGCCGTTCTGCGGATCGAGGTTGTACGACAGCGACAGTCCCATGCTGTTGGCGATCATCTGGCCGCCGAGATTGAGCGC
>JAJXWE010000399.1 GCA_021781775.1 Pseudomonadota bacterium
ACCACCCGCCCGGTCGGCGGCTCACGCTCAACGGACCACCAAAATGGAGGACTTGCCGTGGCCTTTCGCGATCTCTGCGCGGTGCCGGGCGCAGCGGCCTCATGGGCGCTGCCGCAGGATTTCACGTGCGTTTTCAACTGGGAATTTGCCCCGGAGCGGAATCGTCTGTTGGGTCTCTACGAGCGCGGCAAGACCATGCAGTGGAACGCCAATGACCGCATCGACTGGGCCCAGGACCTGGATTTGGAGAACCCGCTGCAACTGCCCGTGGGCGCGCTGCCGATCAACGCGGCACCCTGCTACCAGCGCCTGCCCGCCCGCGAGCAGATGGAAATCCGCCGCCAGCACCAGGCCTGGAGCACCTCGCAATTCCTGCATGGCGAGCAGGGGGCGCTGATATGTGCCAGCAAAATCGTCCAACAGGTGCCGGACATGGACGCGAAATTCTACGCGGCGACCCAGGTCATGGACGAGGCGCGCCATGTCGAGGTGTACAAGAAGCTACTGGAAAAATTCGGCGTTACCTACCCCATGACCCCGCCGCTCCGCAGCCTGCTCGAGCAGGTGCTGCGCGACTCGCGCTGGGACATGACATATCTGGGCATGCAGATCGTCATCGAGGGGCTGGCCCTCGCTGCCTTCGCCCGCATCCGCGATGAAGCGCAGAATCCGCTGGCCGCAGCGGTGAACGCCTACGTCATGGAGGACGAAGCCCGCCACGTCGCCTTCGGGCGCCTGTCCCTGCGCGACTACTACCCTCAACTCACGCGGGCCGAGCGGGACGAGCGTGAGGAATTCCTCGTCGAGGCCTGTGAGCTGATGCGCGACCGGTTCGACGCGATGGAGCTCTGGCAACATCTCAGCCTGCCGGTCGAGGAGTGCGTCGAGCATCTGCACGTCTCCGGGGCCAGCGCCGCGTTCCGGACCCGGCTGTTTACACGGATCGTGCCGGCAGTGAAGGATATCGGGCTGTGGGGCGAGCGGGTGCAGCGCGGGTTCGAGCGGCTGGGTGTGCTTGAATTCGCCAGTGTCGATATCGAGGCACTGCAGGAGAACGATCTCGCGGCCGCTCGTGATTTCGACGCCCGTCAGCGCTATGTCCGCGCGGTCGCCGCCGCCGCCGAGTAGTCTAGAGTCCGCCAGGCACGGATGGAGGCGCCCGACAGGCTCCAGCTCTTTGTTTGCGCGTCTGTTCAGCCGGCTATGATGATTCCACCCACGCCGGACAGACGCTAGGGACGAGACGCCGCGTATCGGAAAGCCGTGCCGGCGCCGCCAGCCCCACACGCCACGGTGGGTGCCCAGGCCGCGCATGGGGAGGGGACGATGCCGCAGGAGACGCGCAGGCCGCTGCTCGACTACACGCTGGGGGCCGACGAGCTGGCATGGGTAAGGTCCGTTCATGAGGACCTCGCCGCACTCCAGCGACCGGTCGCAGGCCGGGAAGGCGGATTGCAACCGAAGGAGGCGCTGCGGGAAGTGCTGGGGCGGGCATCGCATGCACTTCCTGCGCCGATGGACCTCTCGGGGCCCGGCCCGTGGCGGAACGGCCGCACGCGCCACGGCCGCTTCGTCACCGCCGTTTTCCTGCGCACAGTGGAGCTGCATCGACACGAGAGAAGCCGAACCGACCAGTTCCCCATGTATGTGATCGGCGAGGCGGAAGCGTTCACCATCGGTGAGGATGGGCGGCCCCTCCTGACCCCGGTCACCCTTGGCAGCCATTGCCACAATGCACCAGGGGCGCCACACGCGTTCGTGCCAAAGGTGGGTCTGCCCATCGGGGCGGACTGGGAGATCGGCTTCATCGCCATCACGCCGCGGAACATTCTGGAGGATACGCAGCCCGTCTCCGAGGCGGTCCGGGCAGCCTACCGACAGGCGGTCGGGCAGGAGCCGCCGCTCGAGCCCTAACGGCGGGGCACTGACATGTTGAATTTAGTACGATGACATCGCCTTCGCTCAGCCACCCCACTCTATCTCACGGTTTTATCTGGTGATTCAGACCTGCGGCGAGTCCACCTGCGGTCATCACGCTCTAGCCAGGATCAGCGCGTGAGGACCACGGCACGTCGCGATCGAACGGGTCGTGCGGACCGGCTTGCCGAGCCGCGCTCGCCTCCAAGCGATGGTCGGATCGCGGAGACCGCTTTGCCCCCGCCTGCGCCGGGGCACGCGGGACGACCGGCCGAGCGGACGGCGTGGCGCGGCTCTCCGGGGCCGAAGAGCCCTCCGGCCCTGCGATGGCGGGGTGGGAGGAGAATGCCCGCTACGCCACCGGCAGCGCACGGAGGGCGGCGGCGACCTCGGCAACCGCCTCATTGGCCGCACTGATGATGCGCCCCATGGAAAAGAAGCCGTGGATCTGGCCCGGGAATCGCCGCATCGTCACGCGCACGCCCGCGGCGGCGAGGTTGCGGGCGTATTCTTCGCCTTCGTCGCACAGCGGATCGAACCCCGCGGTCAGCACCAGAGCGGGCGGCAGGCGGGCGAGGTCGGCCACCCGCAGCGGCGAAGCCCGCCAGTCATCGATGTCGGCGGGACTGCGCAGATAGTGGTCGCGGAAATAGTCCATCAGCGACCGCGTCAGGAAGTAGCCCTCGCCAAAGCGCCGGTGCGAGTCGTGTCGCATGGCGAATTCGGTCGCCGGATAGACCAGCGCCTGCAATGCGATCGGCGGCCGGTTGGGCGCTGATGCGGCGCGGTCGCGCGCCGCGATGGCGGTGACGATGGCGAGGTTGCCGCCGGCGGAATCGCCGCCCACTGCCAGCCGCGCCGGATCGATGCCCAGCCGTTCGGCCGCGTCGGCCACCCAGTCGGTCGCGACGATGGCGTCCTCGACCGCGGCGGGGAATTTATGTTCCGGCCCGAGCCGATAATCGACCGAGACCACGACGGCGTCGGCTGCGTTGGCGATCTGGCGGCAGACCACGTCGTGGCTCTCGATGTCGCCGATCACCCAGCCGCCGCCATGAAAGTAGACCAGCCCGGGCACCGCGCCGGCCGGCGCGCCGGCGCCGCGATAGAGGATCG
>JAJXWE010000400.1 GCA_021781775.1 Pseudomonadota bacterium
GAAGCCACGCTGAGCTCTCCGAACGCCCAGCCGGTGAGCCAGGCGCATAGAAGGATCACGATCAAACCGTTGCGTCTGGCCGGAATGACGGTGCGGTATCCCTCGGGGCTCACCTCGGACCGGAATCGTGCCGTCTGTGGTTCTACGTCCATTGCGGGATAGCACCGCCGGGCCGCGCCTCGAGCAGTTCAGCCTCGTGCCTGAGGCCCGCGCGGCGCGCCTCCGTGCCCTGCTCGCGCATGCCGCTCGAGTGGGTGATCGGAGCGCTTGTCGCAGCGTCGGGTCGGCCGATGGCGCACGCCGGTCGGGTGACGCTCCTGCGGAGAGATAACCGGCAGCTGTCGAGACACATTGCCAGGATCATCATTATGTGCCCGATGCACCTCCAATCGGAACACGGTGCCATCGAGCACGCGCTGACCCGCGGGTCCGACAGCCGCCACGCCCTTCCCGGCGCTCGGGGACCACCTCGCGCCTCGCCGCGCCCGGTGCGGCGTTGGCTGCCGACAGATGTGTTACATCGGCCGTCGCGACCCCTCGCCTATCCCGCCGCTGCGGCGCCGCTTCTGACAACAATCGAGTCAGACTTCGGCGTGACACTGCAGATCAATCTGCGCGCCGCGTCGGCCACGGCTCACTGTGCGGCGGCCTCACCGCTCAGGTGCGCGACGAGCGCCTTCTGTGCCGGTGTCGCATGGCGGTCGCGGTGACGCACCAGTGCATATTCCCGTTGCGGCAACTCGATCGGGATTTCGGCGAGCGTTCCGGCGGCGATGGCCGACGCCACGACGTGGCGCGAAATGATCGTCGCGCCGGCGCCGGCCTCCACCGCTTCGCGCACGGCCTCGTTGCCCGGCAGCTCGAGAAAGATGTTCAGATCATCGAGCGTCAGACCCTCCCGGGCGGCCAGATCCTCGAGACCTCGGCGCGTACCCGATCCGGGCTCGCGGATCACCCAGTTGAGCGCGCCCAGATCGATCCGTCCCGAGCGGTTCATGGGTAGCGGCGCCCCGCCGCCCGCGACGACCAGCACCATCTGATCATGGTCGAGCCGCGTGCGAACCAGCGCCGAATGCTGCGTCGGGCCTTCGACCAGTCCGATGCTCACCTCACCCTCGACAACCGCATTCTCGACCTCGCGGGTGTTGCGGATCACTACATTGAGCCGCAGCCGGGGATTCGCCTTATGAAACGCAGCGAGCCTGCGCGGCAGCCAGTAGGTCGCAATCGTCTGACTGGCGGCCAGCGCGATCGGGCCGGACGGGGCGCCGGCCAGATCCTGAAGGGCCGAGCGCGCCATCGACGCGCGGTCGAGCACCGCGCGGGCCTCGTGCAAGAAAATACGCCCCGCCTCGGTGAGCTGAATCCCGCGGCCGACGCGGTCGAAGAGCTTGACTTGATAGGACGTTTCCAGTGTCGCAATCGCCGCCGAGGCGGCCGACTGGCTCATATGCAGCGCCTCGGCAGCACGCGTGACATGTCCGCGCTCGGCCACCTCCACAAAGACACACAGTTGGTCCAAGGTCACGATTAATTCACCGTAACTATGACAATCATACATTATATCGATTGAAACGATTATTGCTAACCGGCACGTGCAGGGATAAAGTTTTTTCACTTTGCGGGCGTGGCGATTCCGTACGCGGATTGCGAACCCGCAAGGCGCTGAAAAAAAACCGATGCTAATTCTGGGAGTCCGCCAGTGCTTACGTCTAATCCGTTCGCTGCGCTTCCCGCATCCATACCGCCCATAGCAATGCAGGTCTATGTCGGGGCGATGGTCGTGTTGGTTCTCTGTGGAACGCTCATCGATGTGATCCACAAGCGAAGCGCCAAATACTTCTTTCAGCATCGGCAGGTCGTCAAATCTCGCGCAACGCGCCAGGTCACCGGCGGGGAAGTTATTGCGGCGGCAGCCGGAACCATCGTCGTCACCGGTCTGGCTGCCGGGGAGTTCTGCAACCCGTGGCGCAGGATCAGCCATCTGCTGCTGATGTACGGCTTTCTGCTCTACGTCATCACCACGGCTCTGCTGGTCTACGTCTATCCGACTTCAGCAACGCCGGCCCCCGCCGCTGTGAGTCAGCTCTGGCACCTGGGCGCCCTGTTGATTTGCCTGGGTGGCTACTGGTTCTGGCTTCTGCTGCGGGTCGACGTCGCTGCGGAAGGTCATCCGCGCTTTGCACTGGTCCGGGCTGACCTGTTCATCGTCTCGTTGCTGGCGAGCGCAACCTGCGCGCTGCTCTGGTCGCTCTGCCAGAGTGCGGGTCACCCCCTCTGGGCGGGCGCCTTGTTCGCCCTGTACATCATCGCCAGCACGGTCCTGTTCGGCTCGGTGCCGTGGTCCAAGTTCGCCCACATGTTCTACAAGCCCGCCGCAGCGTTTCAGAAACGCATCGAGCAGGCCAATGGCTATCGCCGCAACCTGCCACCGCCGGCCGATCGTCCCGCGACTTTCGGCAGTGCCCGCCGCGCGCCGCATCATTACTGAGGAGCACCGTCAATGCCCACGTTTGTCTACATGACGAGCTGCGACGGCTGCGGGTACTGCGTCGATATCTGCCCGTCCGACATCATGCACATCGACCCGACGTACCGTCGCGCCTTCAATGTCGAGCCGAATATGTGCTGGGAATGTTACTCGTGCGTGAAGGCGTGCCCGCAGCAGGCCATCGACTGCCGAGGTTATGCGGATTTCGCACCGCTCGGACACAGCGTGCGAGTGCTGCGCGAGGAGGAAAAGGCCACCGTATCGTGGCGGATCAAGTTCCGCGACGGACGCGAGAAGAATTTCGTTTCACCGATTAGAACCACGCCGTGGGGATCGATCAAGGGTCCGTCCGATTACCCGCCGCCGGATTCGGCGGCGATGCGCTCGCAGGCGCTCGCCCACGAGCCCGAGGCGCTCAAGGTCGCCACTCTGCCGACACTCCCGAGCACTCGATTTAAGAAGGGGTTGGTGTGATGAGCCGAAAGACCATTTTTGTCGACTCGGACATTCTCGTTGTCGGCGGTGGAATGGCCG
>JAJXWE010000401.1 GCA_021781775.1 Pseudomonadota bacterium
CTGTGGCAGCCTTCGACGCTGTCGTATGCGCTCGAGCAGTTCTTCACCTGCGGTGGATCCCGGGCGCTCGTCGTGCGGGTCGCCAACGGCGCGCGGGCCCCGACGGTTTCGCTGCCGGCCGGGCCGATCGCCCTGCGGCTGGCGGGCGTGCACCCCGGGTCGCGGGAATACCTGCGCGCCTCGGTCGATTACGATGGCATCGCCGAGTCCGACGGGACGTTCAACCTGGTGCTGCAGCGGGTGCGTGCGGCGGGCTCGGAGCGCGTCGAGGACCAGGAGATCTTTCGCCGCCTGTCCCTCGCGCCCGAGGCCGACCGGTTCGTCACCGAAGTACTCTCGCGCTCGCAGTTGGCGCGCGTCGTGCCGCCGCTGCCGGCGCAACGGCCGGAGCGCTCCGGACCCGGGGTGGGCGGCTTCGGCGTCGGGTACGTCGGCTCCAATCCCGACGGGGACGACGGCGGACCGATCACCGATTACGATGTGATCGGCTCGGCCACCGACGCGACGGGCCTGTTCGCCCTCGGCGCCGAGCCCTTCGATTTCCTGTGCATTCCGCCGCTCTCGCGCGAGCAGGACGTCGGCCTGGGCACGCTGCTGGTGGGGGCACGCCTGTGCCGGGACCGCCATGCGCTGCTGCTCGTCGACCCTCCGGGCTCCTGGGACAGTCCGCAGCAGGTCATCGAAGCGATGCGCAAGTGGCCCTTCAGGAGCGATCACGCCGTCATGTACTACCCGCGCTTGCGCACGCTCGATCGCCTGCGCGGCCGGCTCGAGACGTTCGCCTGCGGCGGGGCGGCCGCCGGGCTGCTGTCCCGGGCCGAGGAGAGCCGGCCGGCCGGCGCGGCCGACGAAGAACTGGTGCTGCGCACCGGTCTCACGCCGGCCGCCGAGGTGTCTCCGGCACAGCGGGCGCGGCTTTCCCTGGCCGGCATCAATACGCTGCTCGCCACCCGCTCGGGCACTGCGCCGCTCAACGCGCGCACGCTCGCCGCGGGCGGCAGCGGCTCGCCGGACTGGAAGTTTCTCACCGCCCGGCGTCTGGCGCTGCGCATCGTCGCGAGCGTCGAGCGCGGTACCCGCTGGATGCTGTTCGAGCAGAACAGCCCGGCCACCTGGGCGCGGGGCCGCTCGATGGTGGACGCCTACCTCGCCCGGCTTGCCGACGGGGGGGCGTTTGTCGGTGAGTCTGCCGAGGAGCGCTTTTTCGTGTTCTGCGACGAGCGCATCAATCATCCGCAGTCCATCGCCGAGGGCAGCGTCAGCCTGCTGTTCGGCATCGCGCCGCGTCGCGCCGGTGAGTTTGACACCTGGCTGGTCACTCACCGGCCCGCCGCGAGCCGCGCCCGCCCGGTGTCGGTCAATCGGCTCGCCACGCGCCCGGCGGCCAAAGCGCCCGCCGAGGCGACGCTTCGCCACTGAGCCCTGCGCCGCGCGCTGGCTTCATCGGGCGTTTGTCGGCATCATTGGCCGATGAGTGACCAGTCGCTTGCCACGGCAGAAGGCTCCGGTGCGACCGCACCGGTCGCGCTGCAGCGTCACGTGGTGTTCTCGCACGGCCAGGCGAGCGGCCCGTGGGGACGCAAGATCACCGCCCTCGCCGAGGTCGTACGCAGCGAGGGCTACCAGGCGCATTCAGTCGATTACCGCGGGCTCGACGCCCCGCGCGAGCGCATCGCGCGGCTGGCCGATTACTGCAAGGAATTGACCGGCGATCTGGTGCTGGTCGGCTCGAGCCTCGGCGGCTACGTGACCGTGGCCAGCGCCTCGGTCCTGCACGCACAAGCGATCTTCCTGATGGCCCCGGCGCTGTATTTCCCGGAACTGCCGCCGCTGCGCGCCGGTATCGTCGATTGTCCCACTGCGATCGTGCACGGCTGGCACGACGCGGTCGTGCCCTTCGAGCACAGCGTGCGCTTCGCGCAAACCTGCCGCGCCGCGTTACACCTGCTCGAGAGCGATCACAACCTGCACAATCAGATCCGCGTCATTCAGAACCTGTTCGAATATTTCCTTATTGCGCTCGACTTGCCCCAGCTGGCCTTCGAATAAGACCCGCGGCGAGCCCGTACCGCGGGATACGACACGGCGGCAGGCGGGCCGGATGACTGCATGAACTGGCTTTTGCACCGTGTGCTGGCGTTGTGGGTGCGCTGCAAGATCCTCCCGGAGGACGCGGCGACGCGTCTGCGCGATCGCGCCCACCCGGTGTGCTACGTGCTCGAACGGCACAGCGTGGTCGATCGCGCCGTACTGCAGAACGTCTGCGACCAGATGCGCCTGCCGCGGCCGCGCAAGCGGCTCCTGCGCCGGCGCGGTGAGCTGCGCTCGTACTTCTATCTCGGCCGGCTGCGCGGCTTCTGGAACGAGCGGCTCGACCGCCGCCCGCCGCCGAACATCGAGCAGATGCTGCGCGCGCTCGATGCCGACCCGCAGGCGGACATCGACCTGGTGCCGGTGGCGGTCTACTGGGGTCGCGCACCGCAGCGCGAGCAATCGTGGTTCCGGCTGCTGCTGGTGGAGAACTGGGCGTTCACCAGCCGCGCGCGCAAGTTCTTCCAGGTGCTGTTCAACGGCCGCAATGCACTGCTCGAGTTCGAGGAGCCGATTTCCCTGCGTAGCCTGATGGGGGAGGATGGCGGGCTCGCGGTGCGCAGCCGCCGGGTCACCCGCTCGCTGCGGGCGCTGTACGTCCAGCGGCGCACCGCGCGAATCGGACCGGACCTGTCTCACCGGCGTGTGGTGGTCACGCGCGTGCTGCGCACGGCCGCCGTGCGTGCCGCCGTGGCGCAGTTGATGCGCGAGAAGAGGATCACGCGCCGCGCGGCGCTGCGCGAGGCCGCCGGTTACGCCAACGAGATCGCCGCGAATTACTCGCACGCCTTCGTGCGCTTTCTCGAGCGGGTGCTGACCTGGCTGTGGAACCGCTTGTACGACGGTGTCGAGGTCGGGCACCTGCAAACGCTCGAGCAGGCCGCGCAGGGCAATGAGATCGTCTATGTGCCGTGTCACCGCAGT